>NZ_RZSU01000107.1:0-19929 GCF_003997585.1 Mesorhizobium sp. M5C.F.Cr.IN.023.01.1.1
ATCCCAATGTGCTTGCCATGTCGGTGCCTACAGGCATCTTGCTGTCACTGGCGACGATCGGCATCGGCTGGGTGGTCTACGATCTCTTATGCCGTTCGCCGCTTGGCAACAGCGACACCGGCCTGATGCTGGTGCTCTATGGCGTGCTGGTGTTCATCGCCTGGGGTCTTACCCACCTGTTCACCGGCCGCGCCGCCTTCCTGCATCTTGGCGCTATCACCGCAACGATCATGTCGGCCAATGTCTTCATGGTCATCATCCCGAACCAGAAGATCGTCGTCGCCGACCTGATCGCCGGCCGCAAGCCCGACCCGAAATACGGAAAGATTGCCAAGCAGCGCTCGCTGCACAACAATTACCTGACGCTGCCCGTTTTGTTCCTGATGCTGTCGAACCACTACCCGCTGGCGTTCGGCACCGAGTTCAACTGGGTGATCGCCTCGCTGGTTTTCACCATCGGCGTGCTGATCCGGCACTATTTCAACACCATGCATGCGCGCAAGGGTAACCCGACCTGGACCTGGCTGGCTGCCGCCGTCCTGTTCGTCATCATTATCTGGCTGTCAACGGTGCCGAAAGTGCTGACCGGCGAAGTCAAGGCGTCCTCGGCGGCACAGGTCTATGTCGCCTCGGCGCACTTTCCCGCAGTGCGCGACACGGTGCTTGGCCGCTGCTCGATGTGTCATGCGCGGGAGCCATCCTACGAGGGCATCTATCACGCGCCGAAAGGTGTGATGCTCGACACGGACGCCGGTATCGCCGAGCAAGCCCGCGAGATCTACCTGCAGGCCGGCCGCAGCCACGCAATGCCACCCGCCAACGTCACCCATATCACCGACAAGGAGCGCGCGCTGCTGGTGGCATGGTTCGAGCAGGCAGGGAAATAAGCATGACCAGCACACTCTTGCGCGGCCGCACGCTGTCCTTCCTGCGCTGGCCTGAGACCGTCGACGACCATTCCGCCTGGCGCTACGAGGATGACGGCGGCCTGCTGCTCCGCGACGGCAGGATCGTTGCCGCAGGCGCCTATGCCGACGTCGAGAACAAGGCTGATGAAGGCGTAAAAAAGATCGACCACCGCCCGCACCTGCTGCTGCCTGGCTTCATTGACGCGCATGCGCATTTTCCGCAGATGCAGGTTATCGCTTCCTACGGCGCCGAGCTGCTCGACTGGCTGAACACTTACACCTTTCCCGAGGAAACCAAATTCCAGAACGCCCAGCATGGCCGCCGCATCGCCAGGCTGTTCCTCGACGAGATGGTGCGCCACGGCACGACGACAGTCGCCGCCTATTGCTCGGTTCACAGGGAATCGGCCGAAGCGTTCTTCGCCGAGTCGCATGACCGCAACATGCTCAACATCGCGGGCAAAGTGATGATGGATCGCAACGCGCCGGAGGGCGTGCTCGACACGCCGCAATCGGCCTATGACCACAGCAAGGCGCTGATCGCCGAGTGGCACGGCAAGGGGCGCCAGCACTATGCCATTACACCGCGCTTCGCCATCACCTCCTCACCCGAGCAACTGGAGATGGCGGGCGCACTCTGCCGCGAATATCCCGATCTGCACATGCAGACGCATCTGTCGGAAAACCACGCCGAGATTGCCTTTACGCTGCAACTCTTTCCGCAGGCACACGACTATACCGATGTCTACGAGCAATACGGGCTGCTCGGGCGCAAAAGCCTATTCGGCCACTGCATCCATCTGTCGGAACGCGAGGCGGATGCGCTTTCGGACACCGGCTCGGTGGCCGTGTTCTGCCCGACCTCGAACCTGTTCCTCGGCTCGGGCTTGTTCGACTACCAGCGCTACCGCACGCGTGACAAAGCCCTCCGCATCGCGGTCGCAACCGATGTCGGCGGCGGCACCAATTACTCGATGCTGCGCACCATGGACGAGGGTTATAAGGTGATCGCGCTGAACGGCGAGAAGCTCAACCCGTTCCAGTCATTCTACCAGCTCACCCGCGGCAATGCCGAGGCGCTGTCGGTCGTGGAAAAAGTCGGCACGCTCGACCAAGGCAGCGATGCCGACATCATCGTCCTCGATGCCCGCGCCACGCCGGCCATGCGGCTGCGGATGGAGACGGCGGACACGCTGGCGGAGGAACTGTTTCTGCTGCAGACGCAGGGCGACGACCGCGCCGTGCGCGAGGTTTATGTCGCCGGACGGGCGGCAAAAACGGATATGGCGGTTTAGCTATCCCACACGTCCTGGCTTGACCCGACGGCAACCATCGGTCAAAGCGTGGAATTGACAGGGGAACGACATGGCCGTTGCGGACGATATCGCTCTGATCCAGAAACAGGAAGCCGAGCTTGTCTTCCCGGCCTTTGATGAGGCTGTCGCCTTCAAGATCGGCTCGGCGATCCGCGACCGGGCACTAGCCGAGAATCTGCCGATCATCGTCGATATCAGAACCTTCGACCGGCCGCTGTTCTACGCGGCAATGCCGGGCTCGAACGCCTCCAATCCGGATTGGGCGCGGCGCAAGATCAACGTAGTGCGGCGGTTCCTGAAAAGCACCTACCGCATGGTGCTGGAGCAGCAGCGTCCCGACCGCAGCTTCAAGCCGGGCGAGGGGCTCGACCTATCAGACTACGTGCTGGCCGGCGGCGGTTTTCCAGTCACGGTCAAGGGCGCCGGTGTGATCGGTGTGATTGCGGTCTCGGGCCTGCCGGAGCGCGAGGATCACGGCGTCGTCGTCGATGCGCTGTGCAGCCATCTCGGCGTCGACGGGTGCGAGCTGGCACTGGCGCCGGAAGCAAAATGACCGAGATCGATCCCAAGACCTTCCTCACCGCCATCTTCAATGCCGCAGTCGCCGCTGCCGATCCCCAGAGGACCATCAGGGATCACCTACCGGCAAGGCCGAAAGGGCGCACCATCGTCGTCGGTGCCGGCAAGGGTTCGGCGCAGATGGCGGCGGCTTTCGAGAAGGTGTGGGACGGGCCGATCGAAGGGCTGGTCGTTACCCGCTACGGCTACGCTGCGGCATGCCAGCGCATCGAGATCATCGAGGCGGCGCATCCGGTGCCGGACGTCGCAGGACTCGAAGCGTCGCGCCGGCTGCTCGAAAAAGTTCAGGGGCTGACCGCGGATGATCTGGTCGTGGCGCTCATTTCCGGCGGGGGCTCGGCGCTGCTGCCGGCGCCCGCGGAAGGTCTGACGCTGGCCGACGAGATCGCCGTCAACGAGGCGCTGCTCGCCTCCGGCGCGCCGATCGCCGCCATGAACACTATCCGCAAGCATGTTTCCACTATCAAGGGCGGTAGATTGGCCGCGGCCGCCTATCCGGCCAAGGTCATGTCGCTGGTCATCTCCGACATTCCGGGCGACAATCCGGCGCTGGTCGCTTCCGGACCGACCGTTCCCGATTCGGGCAGCCGCCAAAAGGCGCTGGCATCGATCGCCGCCTATGGCATGAAACTGCCGGCTGCGGTGATGGCGCATATTAATTCGCCGGCCGCAGATGCGCCGCGCGCCGACGATTCGCGTTTTTCGCGCAACGAAGTGCATCTGATCGCCTCGGCCGGCGTATCGCTGGAAGCGGCTGCAGCCGAAGCCAGGCGCTATGGCATCGAGGCGGTCATCCTCTCCGATTCCATCGAGGGCGAGGCACGTGAGGTCGGCGGTGTCCACGCTGCGATCGCCCGCGAAGTCGCGACGCGCAACCGGCCCTTCCGAAAGCCCGTGTTGGTCTTGTCTGGTGGAGAGACGACGGTGACTTTGCGAGCAAAAGGCAAGGGCGGCCGTAACAGCGAGTTCCTGCTCGCCTTCGCTATGGGCATCAGCGGCATGGATGGCATCCACGCGCTGGCCGCTGACACCGACGGCATCGACGGCTCTGAGGACAATGCCGGCGCCTTCGCCGATGGCTCGACGGTGTCGCGGATGCGGGCGACGGGCGTCGATGCTAAGGCCATGCTCGCCGGCAATAATGCCTGGACGGCATTCAACGCCGTCGGCGATCTTTTTATGCCCGGCCCGACCGGGACGAATGTCAATGACCTAAGGGCGATCCTGATCAGATAGGTTCAGGCCGCCATCAGCTTTTTTACCGCCTTCATATCCTGCAGGAACCGCTCGCGCTCGGCCTGTTTGTCCGCCGGCTCGCGAATACGCAAGATGAAAGACGGGTGGATCGTGACGAACACGCGCAAGCCATCGTCGCGCTGCACGACTGTGCCGCGCATTTTCATGATCGGCACGACCTTGCCGAGCAGCGACTGCGCCGCCGTTGCGCCGAGCGCCACCGCCAGATTGGGCTTTATGAGATCGAGTTCCTTGTCGAGCCACCAGCGGCAGGCCTGCACCTCGCCGGCATTCGGCTTGGAGTGGATGCGCCGCTTGCCGCGCGGCTCGAATTTGAAATGCTTGACCGCATTGGTGACATAGACTTTCAGCCGGTCGACGCCGGCATCGTCAAGGATGGCATCGAAGACCTTGCCCGCCGGCCCGACGAAAGGTTTGCCGGCCAGATCCTCCTGGTCGCCAGGCTGTTCACCGACGAAGATCACCTTGGCCTTGTCGGGCCCTTCGCCGAATACTGTCTGTGTCGCGTTGCGCCATAGCGGACAGCGGCGACAGGCCTTCGCCACTTCGCTAAGTTCGGGAATGGTGCTTGCGCCATCGTCTTCCGCCTCCTCAGGCAATTCAGGCTTGGGCCAGCGTCTTGCCTGCACCTTGGCGTGGTGTGGCGTGGGATTTGTCTGCGTCCTGGCGATCATGGCTGATGCGGCCTTGTCCGCTGCTGCGATCAGACACGCAATGAGCAAAGCCCGCGGAAGGTTCCGTCGAAATTACTCCGCCTTGCCTTCACCGGCGGATGGCCGAGAACGCGATGCCCTACACTTCGTGCAGATAAAGATGATAGTCCAACTCGCTGACCGTACGCGCCACCCGCAGATATTCGGATTGCTTGATCGCCACAAATGTACGGTGCAGGTCTTCGCCCAGTGCGCCTTTGAGGAACGTCGACGCGCGCGCGGCCTCGATCGCGGCGCGCCAGTCCACCGGCATGGTCGTGCGCGTGATTGCCGATTCGTAGCCATTGCCGGTGGTTTCGGGGCCGGGATCGAGGCCTTCGTCGAGACCCTTGGTGATGCCGGCCAGCACAGTTGCCGCTACCAGATAGGGGTTGGCGTCGACGCCCGACGGCCGGTGCTCGATGCGTCGGTTTTTCGCATCACCCGCCGGCACGCGCAGCGCCACCGAGCGGTTGTTGACGCCCCAGGTCGGCGCCACCGGCGCATAGGATTGCGAAACGAAACGCCGCCATGAATTGGCGTGCGGCGCAAACACCAGCATCGATTCGGCCATGGTCTGGATGAGGCCGCCAAGGCCGCGCAGCAGCGGCAAGGACCAAGTCTCGCCGCTGGCCTCAGTGAAGACGTTCTTGCCGGCCTTGTCCCGCAGCGAGACATGGAAATGCATGCCAGAGCCGGCATATTTCTCGATCGGCTTGGCCATGAAGCAAGCGGTGACGCCGTGGCGGCGCGCCTGTGCCCGCACCAGCCGCTTCAGCATGACGAGGTCGTCGGCCGCCCGGATCACATCGTTGCGGTAGTTCAGTGTCAATTCGTACTGGCCGGGCGCATATTCGGAAATGACAGTTTCGGCCGGGATGCCTTGCACCTTGGCCGCGGCATAGATGTCAGAAAACAGTGGCTCCATGCCGTGCAGATGGTCGACGGAATAGACCTCGGTCTTGGCCGAGCGTCGGCCGTCGAGCACCGCGTGTGCCGGCTGCACCTTGCCGTCGGCGTCGCGCTCGTTGGCGAGCAGGAAGAATTCGAGCTCGAAGGCGCCGGCCGGATGCAGGCCCTTGCCCGCCAGTATCTCCACCTGACGGGCCAGCGCCAGCCGCGGATCGGAAGACATGGGCTGACCGTCGAGATGATACATCGCCATCAGCACCTGGCCGCGCGGCGGCTGTGTGCCGAACAGCGGCACCAGCGTGCCGGGGATCGGCCATGCCCGCAGGTCGCCGTCGCCGGTCGCCCAGATCAGCCCGGTCTCGTGAACGTCCTCGCCGGTGATGTCGAGACCGAGGATCGAGATCGGCATGTGCCGGCCGCCCTCGAAGATGCTCTTCAATTCGTGCCGACGCACGATCTTGCCACGCCCGACGCCATTGGCGTCGGTCAGCACGATGTCGAACGCTTCGATTTCGGGATGGGCGTCGAGAAATGTCTGCGCCTCGGCAGGCGTCGAGCCCGAAGGTGATGTCATAATGGCGTTCAAAATTTGCTTGTGCGCTTCTCTCATGTGCAAGCTTGTCTCATGCCGCGAGCCTTGCCGCAACCGCGCCGAAGGCGGTGATCAGGCGGTTGACCTGGGTGGCGCTGGTCGCCGGCGAGATCAGCATCATGTTGTGGAACGGCGCAATCAGCACGCCGCGATTGACCAGTGCGACATGGATAGCCGCTTCGAGCTCCGGCGCGTGCGCTGTTTCCGCCTCGCCGCCATTCCTCAGCGGGCCAGGTGCGCAGATGAACTCGACGCGCGCGCCGACTCGGGCTACATGCCAGGGCAGGCGGCAACGGTCGATGACGGCGGTCAGCCCTGCGTCGAGCCGCCGCGCCAGATGGTCCATATGGTCGTAGTTCTCCTCGGTCATCACCTCTTCGAGCGTGGCGCGCATTGCCGCGAACTGCAGCGGATTGGCCGACAGCGTCGTACCCATGCCGGAATAGCCTGGTTCCTTGGTGCTGATATAGTTGGTATAGCGGGTGGCGACGTCTTCGCTCATCCCCCACACGCTGGCCGGCACGCCACCGGCGATTGGTTTGCCGAGCACGAACAGGTCCGGCTCCAAGCCGTGTTTTCTGGTGTAGCCGCCCGGACCGGTCGAGATCGTGTGCGTCTCGTCGATCAGCAGCAGGGCGCCGGTTGCGCGGGTGAGACGGCGTAGCGCGTCGTGGAAGCCGGGTTCGGGCAGCACCATGCAGGAATTGGTCAGCACCGGCTCGGTGATGACGCAGGCTATATTCTTATTCCGGAGCACGGCCTCAAGCGCCGGCACATCGTTGAACTCGATGACATCCGTTGCCCGGCTCAGGTTCCGGAATTCGCCGGCCAGTCCCGGCCGATTGACCGCTCTGCCGTCGACCAGCCGCACCATCGTCTCGTCGACCGAGCCGTGATAGCAGCCGTTGAAGACCAGGATCTTTTCCCGACCGGTGATGGCGCGGGCGACGCGCAGCGCAAAGCGGTTGGCATCGGTCGCCGTCGTCGCGATCTGCCAGAACGGCAGGCCGAAGCGCTGTTGCAGCAGCGGGCCGATGGCGAGTGCGTCTTCCGAAGGCAGCATGAAGGTCAGGCCGCGTCCGGCCTGCCGGCGGATGGCGTGGGCGACCGGCGGCGGCGAATGGCCGAACATCGAGCCGGTGTCGCCGAGGCAGAAATCGTCGAGCCGGTTGCCGTCGATATCGGTGATAGTGGCGCCTCTGGCGCTGTCGACCAGGATCGGGAACGGCGTCGGCCAGTCGTTCATCCAGTGCATCGGCACGCCGCCGAAGAAGCCCGGCAGGCCACTGCCGGCCTTCGCTGCCGATTTCGGCCGCGCCTTTCGGAAGGCTTCTGCTTCGGTCTCGCGCAAATCGGCGATGCGGGCGGCGCTAAGGCCGCCGATGGACGTCTTTGAATGGTCGATTGTATGCATGAAAGCCCCTCTCATACGTCACTCTGCCAATCGGCGTCCGGAACCGCAATTGGCCGCACAGCTGTCCTGCATTGGTTCAGCGGCACGGTGGAGAGGACTGGCGCTTGACCTGAGGGCATCCTCCAGCATCAATGGGGGATAGGGGTTTGTGGCTTGGGGGAAGAAAGATGCGGACGATCTTCTGTGTAACAACGCTGCTGTTGTCGGCCGGCTCGGCGTTCGCCACCGGCGGCATCTGGTGCTCGGCCGAGGGTACAGCGGTGAAATTCCAGGTCGAAGCCGGCGTCACCAGAGGCATGGGCGGGCCAACGTTCAATTTTCGCGGCGATCTCGAAATTCTCGGCAGACCCGTCGGCGACGATTTGCGCAAGACAGTGTTCGAGGATTCCAACCTCACGCAATACTGGCTCGACGGCAAGGAATTGCGGCTGCTCGTCTATCGCGAGCACGAGGTCGCAAACACCTACAGCTCTGTCGAACTGACGATCGTGACCAAGTCCAGTGAAGAAGGCACGTATGACGGGCGCTATTCGCTAGCCATCCATGACGGCACGGCTGACACGGATGGCGATGGCATGCCTGCCGCGTTGACCGGCGAAGTCTCCTGTGGGGCCGAGTAGAGAACTCCCGGTTATGCGGAAATATCGATGACGCCGCAGTCGCCTGCGGCGCTGCCGAAGGCGACGCGGCGTTCCTCCTTGTCCCACATCATCGAGGTGATGGCGCCCTTGCCCGGTCGGCGCAGAAGCACTTCCTTGGCGTCAGCGAAACGCACCACCATCACCATTCCGTCGTCATAGCCGACGGCGACGACATCCTGGCTTGGATGGCAGGCAACCGAGGTCACCATGGCGTTGCCGCGCGTGCCGAGTTCCAGCGGCGCCTTGCCCATCGGCCCGTCCTTGCCCGAAAACGGCCAGACGATCGCCGCCGGTGCGCCGGAACTGGCCAGCCATTTTCCCTTGGCGCTCCACGACAGGCTTTTGACTTTGCCGGGATAGCCGCTCATGCGCATGTGCTTGCCATCGGCCAGCTTCCAGCCATGCAGGGCGTTCTCCTGCATGGTGGTGACGAGGAAGGCGCCATCCGGCGAGAAGGTGATGCCGGTATGGGCGCCGGCCCATTCCAGCTCGACGGGCTTGCCGTCCGCGGCCGGGAAATGCAGCGTCGCGCCATTGTAGCGGGCGACGCCGAAGCGCATGCCCTTGGGCGAGAACGCCAGCCCTTCGACCGAACGCGGATGCATGAATTCTTTAGTCTTGCCGTCGGCAAAGCGCACAAAGGCGATTTTGCCCGAGGCATAGGCGACGGCGCCTTGTGGTCCGGCGGCGACGCTGGTGATCCATTTTTTCCCGGCGCTTGCCAATTCTGCCGCATTGCCACCGGCGGTAACCGAAAAAATCTTGCCGTCCTCGCCGCCGGTGATCAGCCGGTCGTTGGCCGCATCGTGGAAGGCGGCGAGCAGCCCGTCATTGGCCTGCGCCGCCTTGTGGCCATGGTCCAGCCGATGGATTGTGCCGTCGGCCAGTGCGAAATGCGGTACGTCGCCAAGGAAGAAGGCGGCGACGCAATGGCCATCGAGATCAAGCGGGGCGACTGTGGGCATGAGAGACTATTCCATTCGAGATTTCGGCCGGTCGTCTACCCCCGCCGGGAGCCGCCAGCGCGGGTAGGTGCAGCTCTCCTGCTCCCCTTGCGGGAGAAGGTGGATTGGCGCGCAGCGCCAAGACGGTTGAGGGGTGCTGGACGGAGTGCCGTCGTTGCCAAGCTGGAACACCCCTCACCCGACCGAGCTTCGCTCGGCCACCTTCTCCCGCAAGGGGAGAAGGAAACAAGCGGCAGCGCTAGCGTTATAAGGCCTGGAAATCAAGCGGCCTGGCAGGCGTCGAAGCTCTTCTTAAGGCGCTCGGCGTCGAGCTCGCGGCCGATGAACACCAGCCGGCTCTCGTGCTTCTCGCCGTCCTTCCAAGCGCGCTGGTGGTCGCCCTCGATGATCATGTGGACGCCCTGGATGACGTAGCGCTCGTCATCGCCCTTGAGCGCGATGATGCCCTTCAGCCGCAGGATGTTCGGGCCTTCCATCTGGGTGATCTTCTCGATCCACGGGAAGAATTTCTTCGGGTCCATCTCGCCGCCGCGCAGCGACACCGATTGCACCGTCACGTCATGGATATCGGAAGGGTGCGTGTGATGATGGTGGTCATGCCCGTCATGGTGATGATGCCCATCATGATCGTGATCGCCATGGTCATGATGATCATGGTCGTCATGCGCCTCGAGGAAGTGCGGATCGTTCTCCAGCGCGCGGGAAAGATCGAAGGCGCCACGGTCGAGCACCTCGGACAGCGCCAGGCCGGCGCGGGTGGTGCGATGAATCCGGGCCGCCGGGTTAATCGCGCGGATCGTCGCCTCGACCTTGCTCAGTTCCTCCGGCGTGACGAGATCGGTCTTGTTGAGCACGACGACATCGGCAAAGGCGATCTGGTCCTCGGCTTCGCGGGAATCCTTCAGCCGCAACGGCAGATGCTTGGCGTCGACCAGCGCCACCACGGCGTCGAGCCTGGTCTTGGAGCGCACATCGTCGTCCATGAAGAAGGTCTGCGCCACAGGCACCGGATCGGCGAGGCCGGTCGTCTCCACCACGATGGCGTCGAAACGGCCCGGCCGGCGCATCAGGCCCTCGACGACGCGGATCAGGTCGCCGCGCACCGTGCAGCAGACGCAGCCATTGTTCATCTCGTAGATTTCCTCGTCGGATTCCACGATCAGCTCGTTGTCGATGCCGATCTCGCCGAACTCATTGACGATGACGGCGTAGCGCTTGCCGTGGTTTTCCGAAAGGATGCGGTTGAGCAGCGTCGTCTTGCCGGCGCCGAGATAGCCGGTGAGAACGGTTACGGGGATCTGCGTCGTCTGTGCATCGATCATGTTGGGCCTCGAAAAGGATTGTTGGCTCCATATAGGATGTGCGCCGTGCTTTTGCACGCGGCAAACCGATGGGCCAAACACGTCGCCAATATTGCCGGACTTTCCCAACATCGCTGAACTTTCATTGGCGCTGGCGGATCTCACTGCCTAGATAAGAACAAGGCAGCTTGCTCGAAAGAAACCAAAAGAGGGGCCGAATGTCCGACAAACCGTCCCCGTTGAGCCGGCGTCAGGCGCTCGGCTTCATTGCCGTCAGCGCCGGCGGCGGTGTCTTCCTTCCGGGCATCGCGCTGGCTCAGCAGGCCTCGCCCTATGCCGGGCTTGCCCTGTTCGATAGCGGTGCCGGCGTTTGCGCGATCACGCCGGAAGCCACCGAGGGGCCGTTCTATTTCGACCCGAAGCTCCAGCGCGCCGATATCACCGAAGGCAAAGCGGGCATTGCCCTCAATGTGCGGCTGCAGGTGGTCGACGCGGCCTGCCGACCGCTTGCCGGCGCGCGTGTCGACATCTGGCATTGCGACGCGCAAGGGCACTATTCAGGCTATCCGGGACAAAGCGACGGCCAGGACGTCGATACGTCAGGCCAGAGTTTTCTGCGCGGTTGGCAAAAGACCGACGAGAGCGGTATCGTCTCGTTCGCCACCATCTATCCCGGCTGGTATCGCGGCCGCACCACCCACATCCACTTCAAGGTCTTCCCCAACGATAATTTGGTGATGAGCGGCCAGCTGTTTTTCCCCGATAGGCTGAGCGAGCAGATATTCACCACTGTCGCGCCTTACACCGACCGGTCCGGCAAGCGCGATACGTCGAATGCCAGGGACGGTATCGCGCGGCGCGCTGGGCCGCTGTCGCAGGCCGCGCTGCGCGAGGTGGCGGACGCCTACCAAGCCTTGATGATCGTCGCGGTGAAGGATGGTTGAGTCTCGTCGTGTGTGGAGTGCTCCTGCTGCAAGCGTCCACCTCTACTGAAAAGTCGTTTGTCATCTAACTGAAATAAACATCTGGCATTAGCCACGGCGGACACCGCATTGCTTGCCGGCAAAGCTGTTTTGCAAAGCCGGATCTTTTTCGATCGTCGATTGCCAACCGGGCGGCTGCCTCTATGCTGTCCGCACCGGTTCGGCCGAAGAGGGATGACCATGGCCAAGGCGGACAAGACTGCGACAATGAGCCGGCTGCATTCGGCGGCGCGGCTGGCACGTACTGCGCTGGCGGCGCGGCTTCTAGGGCACGGCTTCTATGCCGGTCAGGACCAGATCATGCTCGCGCTCGACCGTGAGGACGGGCAGACGCCCGGCAATCTTGCCGGTCGCCTCGGTGTGCGCCCGCCGACCATCACCAAGACCATCAACCGGCTGCAGGCGCAGGGCTTCCTGGAAAAGCGCGCCTCTTCCGCCGATGCCCGCCAGGCCCATATCTTTCTGACCGACACGGGCCGCGAAATCATTCATGCCATCGAGAAATCGGTGAAGAAGACCGAGAAGCAGGCGCTGAAGGGTCTCGATAAAAAGGACCAGAAGGCGCTGTTCAAGCTGCTCGCCCGCGTTGAGGCGAACCTCTCGAACGGCGAGATGGTTCTCGTCGATGATGAGATCGACGCCGACGAATGATCAGCGGCTGACGCCATCAGGCAGCGGCTGCTGACGATCCATGGACCAATGCCGACCAGCGGCCCGGCGTGACACCGAACGCTTTCTTGAAGTGCCTGTTGAAATGACTTTGGTCGCTGAACCCGGCCGCTATCGCGATCTGCGCCAGTGGCTCGCTTGCCTCGATCATGCGGCGTGCTCGTTGAAGCCGGCGCATCAAGAGAAAGCGATGCGGGCTGGTGGAGAAGGCAGCACGGAAATGCCGCGATAGGGCGTAGCGATCCAGCCCGGTGATCGTCTCCAGCTCGTCGGAGCGGACGATACGGAAAACATTCTCTTCCAGATAGTCGCGCGCCAGGCTGGCTGCGCGCCATGCTGTCCTTGGGATCGGTTTCGCCGGCAGGCCTGCATGCCGTGCCAGGCTTTGCATCAGCTGCGCAATGAAGTCGGCGACAAAGAGATCGTCCAGCTTCTGGTCCAACGGCCCCAGCGCCGAAAGCAGCCTCGTGCGGAAGACAGGATCCGTCACCACGGCATCCCTGACGAAAGGCAGCGATCCGCCTATCGTATCGAGGCAGTCCAGCACGACGGACGGCTCCAGATAAAGCATCCTGTAATGCAGGCCCTCTTCGGTGCCGGCACCGCCGTCGTGCAATTCGTCGGGATGGAGCACGATAATCTGGCCGGGCAGGCTGTGATGCGTCGTGCCGCGATAACGGAAGGTCTGGACGCCATGCAGCGTCACGCCGATCGCATAGGTATCGTGACGATGGAGATCGAAGGCGCTGCCGTGGAACCGGGCTTCGATACGCTCCATGCCAACGGAATCGGGTGCCGAGATGACGCAGTTTTCCGCCGCATCAACGCACAAACGTCCAAGACCCTGAAAGGCCTCGCCATCTAAACTGTGTGACATCGCTTCATTCACAAACCTCGAATGGCAAATGTCTCATGTTCGACACGAAATTTGCAATCGTGCTGCAGGATGATCTTCCCGTCTGGCAAAAGCTCAATGTCACCGCCTTCCTGACCAGCGGTATCGTTGCGCAGTATAGCGACATCATCGGCGAGCCCTATCGCGACCGCGCCGGCAATATCTACAATCCGCTCTCGATCCAGCCGGTCATCGTGCTTTCGGCCGATCGCCCGACGCTCAGTGCGATCCACCGGCGGGCGCTGGACCGCGGTGTGACAACCTCGCTCTACGTCGACGAAATGTTTTCGACCGGCCACGACGCAGCGAACCGCGCCGTGTTTGCCGAATTCGCACCCGACGACGCCAAGGTCGTCGGCATCGCGGTGCGTGCCGAAAAGAAGCTCGTCGACAAGATCACCAGGGGCGCCCGCATGCATCCCTAGTGCACGTAGTCGGCTGTTGTTGTGCCAGCCTCTTTTGGCTTGCCGGCAGGTGACAATTGCCTCAAAGGTAGGGCTCTGCCCTGCTTCCCATCCGGCCTGAAATTGAGTGCTCTCCCAAGACAAGACGAAAGCGCGACGCCTCCGGCGGCGATCCTCTGCATGCTTTCCGTCTATGTATTTTTCACCTTCCTCGACACCAGCAGCAAATATCTTGTCATGGCCGGCGTCTCGGCGCTGATCGTCGCCTGGGCTCGCTTCGCCGTCCATGTCGTGCTTGTTGGTGTCTTTCTGCGCGGATGGCGCGAGCCGGCGCGCTTTCGCGCCAACAATCTGCCGGCGCATATCCTGCGCGGCGCCTTCCTGTTCGGATCGACCATTTGCAACGTTATGGCGCTGCGAACCCTGCAGCTGGCCGAAACCACCTCGATTTATTTCTTCGCGCCGATGGTGATCACAGCAATCGCCGGTCCTTTGCTCGGTGAATGGGCTGGCTGGCGGCGTTGGCTGGCAATCCTGAGCGGCTTCGTCGGCGTCCTCATCATCACCCGGCCAGGCGTTGGCGTCTTTGGCGTCGGCCATCTCTTCGCGCTCGGCTCGATGCTGTCGAACTGTTTTTACATCATCATGACGCGGCGCATGTCGGCCACGGAAACCTCGGAGAGCCTCATTCTCTTTTCGGCCCTGGCGCCGGCCGTACTTCTCCTGCCGATACTGCCGTTTTCGCTTTCGCTGTCGCAGGATGGCTGGCACTGGTTCATCCTGCTGATGCTTGGCGTCTTCGGCGCAATCGGCCACTGGCTCCTGGTTCAGGCCTATCGTCTTGCCACCACCACGGCATTGGCTCCCTATCCCTATTCACAGATGATCTGGATGATCATTGCCGGCTGGATTGTCTTCAACCAGTTTCCCGACCGCTGGACGCTCGTCGGCGCGGTCGTCATCGTCGCGAGCGGCCTTTATATCGTCCGTCGCGAGCACCGGCTTCTAGTGCGCAACCGAGCCGCGCTCGACGTCGAGGTGGAAGCGCTGGCAAAAAAACTTTGATTTGTTCCGGAAGGGTGGCATAAGGCCGCGTTTAAACTGTTTAGACCATGATCCCGATAGGTGGCATCCGGTTTTCGCTGGAGATCGAGGATCAGCTCTAGATCGTCGGGGGAGCGCAAGGCGCTGGCACAGAAGATCAAGCTTTCGACGATCGCGGATGCGCTCGGTGTGTCCACGGCCACGGTCTCGCTGGCTCTGCGCGACAGTCCGCTGGTTGCCGGAAACACCCGGGACCGCATCAAGGAACATGCCCGCGCCATCGGCTATATCTATAATCGTCGTGCCGCCAGCCTGCGCACCTCGCGTTCTGGCATCGTCGGCGTCGTCGTTCACGACATTATGAACCCGTTCTTCGCCGAGATACTGCGCTCGATCGAAAGCGAGCTCGATCGCAGCCGGCAGACCTTCATCCTGTCGAACCATTACGACCAGCTCGAAAAGCAGCGCACCTTCATCGACACGCTTTTGCAGCTCGGCGCCGACGGCGTCATCATGTCGCCGGCCATCGGCACGCCGCCCGAAGACATATTCATGGCCGAGGAAAACGGCCTGCCCGCGGTGCTGATCGCGCGCACCGTCGAAGGCGCCGACGTGCCGGTGTTTCGCGGCGACGATGCCTACGGCACCGGGCTTGCCACCAACCATCTGATCTCGCTCGGCCATAAGCGCATCGCCATGGTCGGCGGCACCGACCAGACCTCGACCGGCCGCGATCGCTACCAGGGCTATGTCAATGCTATGGAGGCGGCCGGGCTGGAGGTCAGGCCGTCCTGGCGCATCGCCGGTCCGCGCACCAAGCAGGCCGGCTTCGAGGCCGCCGGGCAGTTCCTTGCGCTGAAGGACAAGCCGACCGCCGCCTGCTGCTGGAACGACCTCGTCGCCATCGGCCTGATGAACGGTATTGCACGCGCCGGGCTGGTGCCGGGCATTGACATCTCCGTCACCGGCTATGACGATCTCGAGGAGGCGGCGATCGCGACGCCGGCGCTGACCACCGTGTGGAACGGCCAGCGTGAAGTTGGCCGCCGCGCAGCCAGCGCGCTGCTCGACAAGCTCAATGGGCAGATGGTGCGGCCGTCGCAGGAACTGATCAAGCCGGAACTGCATGTGCGCCAGTCGACCGGCAAACCGGTGGAGCGTGCATGACAAAAGCCGAACAGCAGCAAGCAGTCGCCATTCTGGTGCCGGGCCAATTCAACGACCACGCGGTCGGCCGCATCGACCGGACGTTCAGCTGCGTCTGGATCGAACGGCCTGAAGCGTCGCTGGTCACCGACGAGATGCGCAAGACCGTGCGCGGCATTGCCGCCTTTGGCGGGATCAACGCAGCCCTCATCGACGCGCTGCCGAACCTCGAGATCATCGCCAATTTCGGCGTCGGCTATGATTCGGTCGATGCCCGTCACGCCGCACAGCGCGGTGTCATGGTCACCAACACGCCTGACGTACTGACCGAAGAGGTCGCCGACACGGCGATCGGGCTTTTGATCAACACCATCCGCGATCTGCCGCGCGCCGAGACCTGGCTGCGCGACGGCAGTTGGGCACGCAACGGCAATTATCCGCTAAGCCGGCTGACCTTGCGCGGCCGTCGTGTCGGTATTTTCGGCATGGGCCGCATCGGCCTTGCCATTGCGCGCCGGCTGGAGGCCTTTGGGCTGCCGATCGCCTATCACAATCGGCGCCGCGTCGAGGGCCTGGCCTACGAATACCACGGCACGCTGAAAGGCCTTGCCGAGGCGGTCGATACGCTGATCTCGGTGGCGCCCGGCGGCGCCTCGACGGAAAAGGCGGTCAACGCCGAGATCCTGTCGGTGCTTGGCCCGGATGGCGTCTTCGTCAACATCGGTCGCGGCAGCACGGTGGACGAGACAGCTCTTGCCGCAGCCCTGGCCAATGGCACCATCGCAGCTGCCGGGCTCGACGTCTTCGCCGATGAGCCGAACGTGCCGCCGGCGCTGCTCGCCGCTCCCAACACCTCGCTTTTGCCGCATGTCGGCTCGGCTTCGGAACATACCCGCCGCGCCATGGCCGATCTGTGCGTCGACAATCTGATTTCCTGGTTTTCAGAAGGGAGGGCGCTGACGCCGGTGCCGGAAACGGAAAAGGTCAAGGCGCGCAGCTGAGCAGCACGCTTTCCTATTTGTTAACTACGGCTTAACGCTTTGAAATCATTCTTGATCTATCGCCAGACACGCGGAGAACGCAGATGAAAGCACTTGCTGCATTGATGGCGGTGGCCGCGCTGTTCGGCAGCGTTCACCTGTTTCACGGCGGCAGCGGCGAAGGCCGCACAGCCGCCGATGAGCCAACGCCGTCGCCCGACGACTACAGGCTGGTGGCCAATGGCGACGAAGCCTCCTGCGCGCTCAAGCGCGGCCCTGAGGTTTCGAATGGCCTGTCGCTGTTGACGGTCACTGCGAATTGCCGCCGGGTCTTGCCCGGCATCGAGCGCGCGAAATTCTGGCGTGAGCAGGATGACGGCACGGTCACCTTCAGCGCGAACGGCATCGACCCGATCGTCACTTTCGGCGTCGCCGACGGCGACGGTTATGAATCCTACGCTCCAGCCCTGCCGCTGCTGTCGCTGGCGGCCGGCCGCGATTGATGTTGACGTCCGACCGCTGAACTATTCCGCGGCGGCTCGCGTGCCGGATTTCGCTGCGGCGTGCAGGCGCACCGCGTCGCCGAAGGCGCGGAATATCCTTGCCGAGACGCTGTCCGACTTGACCCAGTATTCGGGATGCCACTGGACGCCGACGGCGAAAGCACGGGCGTCCCGCACCGAAACCGCCTCGACCGTGCCGTCAGTGGCGACCGCCTCTATCTGCAGCTTCGGGCCGAGCCGGTCGATGGCCTGGCGGTGCACCGAATTGACCATGATGTCGCCCGCCCCGAAGACGCCGGCGAGGCAGGTCCCAGGCTTGATCGAAATGGACTGGCGTATGGCGAAGCGTTCGTCCTGATTGTCGCTCGCCGGAGAGCGATGGTCCAGAGATCCCTCGCGCTCCTGAATCTCTGTGGCCAGCGTGCCGCCGAGCGCCACATTCATTTCCTGGATGCCGCGGCAGATGGCGAGCAGCGGCACGCCGCGCTCCACTGCCTTGCGGATCAACGGCAGCGTCGTCGCGTCGCGGGCAGGATCGTAGGGACCATTGGCCTCGCTGGCATCGCCGCCATAGAGCGAGGGATGCACATTGGACTTCGAACCGGTGACCATGACGCCGTCGACCGATGACAGGAGTTCGTCGAAATCGAGCCGGTCGCCGAAGGACGGCACCAGCACCGGGAATACGCCGGCGCCCGAAAGCGCCGCCTCCAGATATTGCTGCGGAACGGCATGCCAGGTGTAGTTATCGAACTGGCGGACGTCGGTCGATATGGCGACGAGCGGCTGCTGCATTTTTGATCCGGGTTCCATTCAGTGCAGGGACATATTCTGCCTTTAAAATAGGCGATCCGAAGGCGCTTTGCCATGACAAGTTCGGCATGTCGCATGGTCCACGGAAACGGCGTTAGACTTAAGTTGCAAGAGGTGCGTTCGCGCCGCGAATTTCGCGGAAACGCCGCCGGCAAACCGGCTGCCATGGCTGGACTCGACTTCTTGCCCGTGTATTGTCTGCCGCGAAGCCGATCCGGGGCACAGAGCATTTCCCGAACATCGGTCTATTGATCCAATAGGGAGGACTTCATGGATCGTCGATCATTCATCCGCAAGGCCGGCGCGACCGGTGTGGGCGCCGCGGCGGCTACAGCAGCCCTTGCCGCGCCGGCTATCGCCCAATCCAATCCGAAAGTGACATGGCGCCTGGCGTCGTCCTTCCCGAAATCTCTCGACACGATCTACGGCGGCGCCGAGGTCTTTTCCAAGATGCTTGCGGAGGCAACCGACGGCAACTTTCAGGTCCAGGTCTTCGCCGCAGGTGAACTCGTGCCCGGCCTGCAGGCCGCGGACGCCACCACCGCCGGCACTGTCGAGGCCTGCCACACGGTGGCATATTATTATTGGGGCAAGGACCCGACATGGGCGCTGGGCGCTGCCGTTCCGTTCTCGCTCAACGCGCGCGGCATCAATGCCTGGCATTACCACGGCGGCGGCATCGACCTGTTCAACGAGTTTCTCGCCACGCAGGGCCTTTTTGGCTTGCCGGGCGGCAATACCGGCGTGCAGATGGGCGGCTGGTTCCGCAAGGAGATCAACACCGTCGCCGACCTTTCGGGCCTCAAGATGCGCATCGGTGGCTTTGCCGGCAAAGTGGTGGAAAGGCTCGGCGTGGTGCCGCAGCAGATCGCCGGCGGCGACATCTATCCGGCGCTGGAAAAAGGCACCATAGACGCGGCCGAGTGGGTCGGCCCTTATGACGATGAGAAGCTCGGATTCTACAAGGTCGCGCCCAATTATTATTATCCCGGCTGGTGGGAAGGCGGGCCGACCGTCCATCTGATGTTCAACAAGGCGAAATACGAAGAGCTTTCACCGGCCTATAAGGCGCTGGTGCACACCGCCGCGCAGGCCGCCGACGCCAACATGCTGCAGAAATACGACCTTCTGAATCCGGCGGCCGTGAGGCGGCTGGTGTCCGGGGGCGCCAAATTGCGCCCGTTCAGCCCGGAAATCTTGGCAGCCTGCTTCGAAAAGGCAAACGAGGTTTATGCCGAGATGGAAGCCTCGAACGCGCCGTTCAAGAAGATCTGGGACTCGATCAAGGCGTTCCGCAAGGAGCACTATCTCTGGGCGCAGGTGGCCGAGTACAATTACGACACCTTCATGATGGTCCAGCAGCGCACCGGCAAGCTCTGACAACAGTTACGGCGCCACGCGCTCTTCGGACGCGTGGCGCCGTTACACTTCGATTTGCCGGATCAGCGCGGCACAACCAGCACCTTGACTTCGCCTGGCGCAGGCGGATTGGCGATCACCGCAGCCGCCTCCTCAAGCGTCACCTGCCGTGAGATGAGCTTGTCGACCTCGATCCCACCCGAGGCGATGAGATCGGCGGCCCGGCGATGCGTAAACGGATTGAGAAACGAGCCCAGGACCCTCAATTCCCGGAACAACAGGTCGAAAGGTTCGAACTCGGCTTTCATGCCTTGAGGCATCACGCCGACGATGACAACCGTACCGCCGGCTTTGGCCAGCCGCATCGATTGCTCGACTGTCTCTCTTACGCCAGCACATTCGAACACCACATCGACACCGCCTGGCATCAGGCCCGACGCACCGACGACCGTGCCGATGATATCGCAAGCGCTTGGGTCGACCGTCGCCGTTGCGCCCAATACTTCGGCGAGGGCACGCCGCGAGGCCTGGCGCGTCGACAGGATGATTGTCGTCG
>NZ_RZSU01000108.1:0-19564 GCF_003997585.1 Mesorhizobium sp. M5C.F.Cr.IN.023.01.1.1
CTCCAGCTCAGAAGGTGCCGGCACTCTCATTTGCCGTACCTGATCGAGGCTTTCACCCCACGGTCGGAGTTCCGACATCTGCTGCGCCAGTATTTCCAGGAGATCCACACGAGAGCGTTCCGCGACGCGGCGGCGGGATGCATGATCATTCTCTCGAAGCGCCGAGAGCTCCCTCGCCAGCGCCGCAATGGCTTTGCCGTTTGTGGAGGCAGCGGTTTCGCTCGACAGCTTGCTCTGCAACTCAATCAGACGGCGGTTTGCCTCTTTGGCTTCGAGCTTCGCGTTTTGAAGCGTCGCGTCGATACCGGATCGGCGTTCAACGAGGTCTCTGATGCTCCCGGAAATGCGACTTCCGAGCATCAGGCTGCTCGGCTCGTCTTCTTCGGGGCGCTCGAGAAGCCGCAGAATATTCGCAATTTCCCGGTCGACCTCCGTCAATTGAAGACGGCGGTCCGGCAGATCCCTTTCGGCGGTGACATAACGGGCGTGCAACTCGCCGATGGCGGCCATCCTTTGCCCGACGGTGAGCGCGATCTCGTCGACGGCGATCGCCTTGAGCCCTTTCTCAAGCTCGGCCATGGACGCTTTCGCCGTCTCCCGCTTCACGGCAAGCTCTATGTCCTGCTGACGAAGTGCCGGCAGTTCGTTTGCCCACGAAGGCGGCGCCTCAGGAACATCTAGCAACTCAGCGAGACTGTCCCGGATGTCCCGCAATTCCGCCAGTCGTGGCAGTGCGGTCAGCAGGTTCTTGATCTCGTCCAGCCGCAGATGCGTCCCGGTTCGGTCAGCCATCGCTTCGTCATAATACGCCAGTGACCGCTCCTTGGTTTCCACCATCTGGCGGTAATGGGTGGCGAGCGTGTCAATCTGCTCTTTTCGCTCCTTCAGATCGGAAAGCCGACTTTTCAAGTCGCCGATTTCACTGCTGCGGGCACGGAGCTTGAACAGGCCGTCGGCCTGCGAACGCAATTCAACAAGTGTCTGACTTAGTGCGGCCAAACCTGTGCTTGCCGAAAACAGAAGCTGCCCGAGATCACCCTTGCTCGCCAGAATGCTCTCGCCGCCTTCCTCAAGGGTGTCATCGTCGAGTGAAAACATCGCGCAATAGACGTCCCGCTCAACTCCACCAAGCTCGCCGAGTATCAAATGTTCGCCGATCGGCTGATCACCCGGACCGAGCAGACTGTTTTGGGGCTTCTTGATCCGGACAAGCTCCCGGGCAACACCACCGATCTCCAATGCGGCCCCGATGCGCATCGTTGAGTATGGATGGAGGAAATCATAGCGGCTGCGGGACTCGATGCCGAAGAGGAGGTCGAGGAATGCAGATAGGGCCGTCGATTTGCCCGCCTCGTTCGGGCCGTAGATGATATGTAGATCTGGACGGCCCGGCTCCACGGGCCCGAAGTCGATGTGCTTGTCGGTGAATTTGCCGTAGCGGGTAAGGTCAAGCCGGTTGATGCGCATCAGGCTACCTCATCCTGCTTCCGGCGATGGAGCCGTGCGAGCACATCTTCGACCCCCTCCTGCGCGAGCAGGCGCAACGTGGCCCGAAACTCCTCCTGGTCAGCACCGAAAGTACCTCTGCTTTCAGGCGGCAGATGACCACGAAGCTCCTCGCCAATATCGATGAGCGCGGCGTGGTAAGCTTCCGACCCGATGATCTCGCTTCCGACAAGCTCTCGAAGTTCGACGAGTGGATCCCCGTTGGACCGATCCGCGGAAACGAGGTCGGTGCACTGGATCTCCACTTTCTCGATCCAGGTCCGGCCAATGACAGATGCTCTGTGCTCGGCTTCGGCCTTAATGAGGTCGGCATCGTTGCGGAGCTGCCATGCGAGCGGCGTTCGTCCGGTGAAGGAAAGTCGGACCACAAGGTGTTCGGAATTTGTAGCTTCCCGCGCAGCCTCCAGGGTGGCGGCTACCGTGGTCACCGTCTGACGCCAATCTGCGACGCCATCGAGGTCGATCACCACGCGCTCGAACTGTGCGATGCTGGTGAACCTCTCCTCAACATGGACTGTGCGGTCATCAGCGATCGTAACAAGACTGACCGATTTCGGACCGGATTCGTTGATGTCGCGCCCCTGGGGCATGCCCGGCATAACGATCGTGCAGCGTCCGGTGCTGATTGACCGCTTGTGAATGTGACCGAGCGCCCAATAGTCGAACTCTGTCGCCTCCAGATCCGAGACGTTGCAGGGTGCGTACGGATCGTGCCCCCGCGTTCCTGCGAGGCTGGTGTGCAGAAGACCTATATTCACAGCGCCTTCGACCCGTGGCTTGTACTTTCCCACCAGACTTTCCGGACACTGGGCCTGCGCAAAGCTAAGCCCGTGAATGACCACAGGGGTGGCTCGATCTCCCGATTCGAGCGAAATAGCCTCGGGGCGCCCACCGTAGACTTTTACTGATTCCGGGTACGCCAGTTCTCTGGTGATCTTCGACAACGCATCATGGTTGCCCCGGATGATGAACACCCGGACTCCGGCTTGGTCCAGGCGGCGGATTTGCTCGGAAAGGAACCGAGCAGTTTTCATGGAGGTCTGATCGCCGTCGTAGAGATCACCTGCGAGAAGCAGCGCGTCGACCTGCTCCGCTAAGCAGAGATCGACGATATTGACAAAGGCACGCCGCGTCGCGTTGCCAATCAGTTCACCCAGTTCCGGGTTGCGTAGCGCCAGCGACCGAAGAGCCGAATCCAGATGAACGTCCGCCGTATGAACAAATCGAAAAGCCAATGCCCTTACCTTTTGCCTTCGCGTGAGAAGGCTTTGATTCCCCGAAACAGATACTGGGCTGCGCTTGGGTTCCTGCCTAGGCTGCCAATCTCTCGCGATTTCAGGTTTCCACAGGCTAATGACGGAATCTGTCACCAGTCGCGGATCGTGCAGCTCTTATCGCTCAAAATTGTTGGGAAAATTGCATTCTTGGAAGCGAAGGAAAGTCGGAGCGCTGGTGCGTCTCGACGATTCGGAGATGCCAGCACATCCATATGCTGGCGGCCCAGAAACACACGATCAGCGGACGCCACGCGCGAACTTTCCCTCCATCCGGCTCAGATCCTGGAGCCCCTGACGGCAAGTTCGACCATCATCGGCACATCATCCCGGACCGGGAACCCGCAGACCGCGCAGCGCTGCGAGCTCCAGCGGGTGATCGGTCCGGGTCTGCGGGCGGCGGCTGTAATCCCGGTAGAGCTCCGGTGACCGGCCCAGCTGTGCGGCCAGGTAGCCGAGCAATTCATGCGCGATCGATTGATCGGCGCGCGGGCCAAACCCGGGATGGAACTCTGGATCATTGACAACCAACGCGTTGAGTCCAGCGAGATGGCCTGTGTCAACGGAGCGATCAATGCATCGGCCGCCAGGCGCCGCGCTTTGGCGCGGCCGGCCGCAGCCGCTCGCTCCAACGTGCCCGGCGCCGGTAGGATGAATTTCCGATCCCGCAACGCCTCAATCGGAAAGCCGCGATCGGTCGATTGTGCTATGAAACGCACGCCGCTCGCTTGGCTGCGGGACTATCCACAGTCGCCCAGTCCAGCCAACCTCGACGGCATTCTGGACCGCCTCACGGCGGTGGCCGAACTGGGCCCCGATCCGGCCCTTGCCGACGCCTCCTCTGTTGTGGCGGTTAAAACACCTACCACGTTGGCACATCGATGCCGTCGAGGGGCGTCCACCCCATCATCATGGGTAGAAGGTAGAAAGATCAATCGGCAGCCTTGATTAACGTCTGCGATGTTTGACCCTGGCCATCCATGGCGGAGTGCTCTCGCTGAGGTTAAAGGCAGCCTCTTCGGCCTCGTACCGGGTCAGCCCGGTGAGCGGCCGACCGTATCTCTCGGCGGGAAGCCCTGTCAGGCTATCGATCACAGACCACAGCCCTGATTCCGACGACAGAATCTTGTAGCGCCTCATCGAGCCCTCGCTTGCTAGAAGCACAGAGAACTGCCGCTTTACCAGAAGGTTCCGCAATGCAGCATCAAAATGTTGCGACGCAGTATGAGGGATTCAGTTCATATGACGGGCGGCCGGTGGATCCGGGTACAACGGTAACATTTCCGTCGTTTCCGACGATTATAGGTTGCGCATCACTTCTGATTTCGAGGGACCAGATGGCGGATTCAGCGCAAGAGGCAAATCTTTCGTTCGAGCAGCAAATGGCGGTGGAGCGGCCCGACGCCGGCCCCGTGCCGAAGAGCGCTGCGGACTGGGGCATTAAGGATCTGGCCATCCTGCCCGGTGATGTCCAGAAGACCCGACGCCTTCGCAGCCCGAAATTTGAAGGTCTGCCTGCGGGCGCCAGCACCATGTTCGAGCAGCTGTCCGTCACCCTGGAACAGGTTGTCGGCTCCAACGATTTGCGCCCGGCCTGGTGGCTGGAGGAAGGTGCAGCTCGCTCGCGCGCCGTCTGCAAGATCGACGCTTCTGGCGTCGACTACAAAGGGCGCTCCGGCACCTGGAGCGGGTCCGGTTTTCTGGTCGCGCCGGGTATACTGTGCACCAACCATCACGTCCTCAACAGCAAGGAGGTCGCCGCCCGCAGTCGCGCGCTGTTCGATTTCGCCGCCCTTCCCGACGGGACTGTGCGACAGGTCTCAACTTTCCGCCTGCGTCCCGATCTCCTTTTCTGGACCAGCCCGGTCGTCGCCACCGGCGGCAAGGGCGGTCTCGATGTCACGTTTGTCGCCCTCGAAGGCCAACCCGGCTCGACCTTCGGCAGCATTCCGCTTCTGCGGCAGGCCTTTGTGGTAGCTGACGAAGACAAGCTGAATGTCATCCAGCACCCAAATGGACGCCTCAAGGAAGTCGCGATCCGCAACAACACGGTGGTGTTCCAAAACACCCAGGTCGTCCAATACCAGTCGGACACCGAGGCGGGCAGTTCGGGCGCGCCGGTCATGAATGACGGTTGGGAGCTCGTGGCGCTTCACCATGCGGCGAAAAAAGACAAGTCGAACGAAGGCATCAAGTTCTCGGCGATTGCCGCTGCTCTGGAACTGGAGGCGCAAACCGGCAACGCAGATGCGGCGCGGCTTTTTGAGCTTTTCACCGGCACGGATGAACTGGCCGGGTTCTTCGGCACCCTCGGTCGCGCGGTTGTCCAGAACGACAGCGGTATGGAGCGGGTCGTCGATGCCTACAACGGCGAGGATCAGGATCTCGATATCGGCTTTTGGAACATCGAATGGTTCAACAAGCGCTGGCAGGACAAGCTCGATTCCGTCGCGCGCATCATTGTCGAAATGAACCTCGACGTCTGGGTGTTCGTGGAATCGAGCCTCGAAGCAACCGAGGCCTTGGCCCGGCATTTGGAAACCAGCTATCAGACCAAGTCCTGGGGGGTGCTCGCCAGCCAGGACGCCGCTTCGGAGCGCCAGATCACGACGGTAATGTGGAACAAGAGCTCGGTCGGGGTGGCGGCGAAAACCTGGCCTGACAAAGTCGAGCGCTGGTTCCAGGTTGACAGCCGTCAATTCGATGATCTCGGCCTCGAGGCGGTCCACGGCAAGGTGTTCGACCGCTATCCGGCGCTGTACGAGGTGACGGCGAAGATCCACGGCATGGATTCCACGTTCAACCTCGTCCCCATCCATCTGAAGGCCAAGGACGAGGGCAGCCTGCGCCGGCAGATGGCGGCGCGCCTGCTCGCCGAAGCTGTCGCCGAGCTCGCCCAGGACCCCGGCTTCGACAACGACTGGATCATCGGCGGCGACGCCAATGCGACCCTGGCGTCCGGAGACCTCGACGCGCTGACCTCCGTCGGCCTGACCGCGCTTACCGCACAAGATGCTTCGGACAAGCAGATCACCTACGTCAAGGCGCCCTTCAAGTCTCTGATCGACCATGTCTTCATCTCGCCCAATCTCGTGCCGGACGGCCGGGATTTCATGATTGTCGCGCTCGACCGAACCATCGACCGATTCCTGGAAGTGTCCGATCACCGCCCGATCCTCTTGCGTCTGGCCGCCACAGCGCCAGCGGATGCCGCGCCGTCCGTCAGTCAGCCATTGACCGAAGACGAGGCGCGGCGCCTGTCGCGCGGTCTGCGCCGGCGCAACGAGCCGGCGGCCGGGGCTCGGACACTGGCGGAAGCTCGGGCACGGCTTGCCGACAGGAGCACCTACTATGACGCTGCCGCTGATGCGGTGGTCCGCGAGGCCTATTGGACCGGGATTTCGGCGGGTACGGCGGGCTTCACCCAAACAGTGGCCGGGACTCTGAAGCAAACCCACACCACGCCCTTAAACTACGAGCCTTCAAAGCACGTCTATCCGTGGGTCGACGTCCGTCCGAACGCGATGGTACAGAGCATCTATTCCGGCTTTGAAGCCACACCCGAATACTTCATCCAAGCCGACGCCGAAGTGGAGCGGCTGCGGACCGAGGCGCGCGAGGCGCTTCTGGAACGCGGCGTGCTGGAATCCACGGAGATGGAAGCTATGCTGGAAGCGCAGTTCCAATACAATTGCGAGCATGTCGTGCCGCAAAGCTGGTTCGGCAAGAAGGAGCCGATGCGCGGCGACCTTCACCATCTCTTCTCGTGCGAGCCGCGCTGCAACAGCTTCCGCTCGAACTACCCGCTGGTCCAGCACGAGTTCGAAAGAACGATGCAGGATTGCGGGCGGGTCGAAGACGACGCCTTCGAGCCCAAAGGTGGGAAGGGCGCTGTTGCGCGGGCGACGCTCTATTTCATGCTCCGATATCCCGGCTATGTCGGCAGGCGCTATGCCGGCCAGCGGCTGAAAACGCTGTTGGCCTGGCATGCGCAATATGCCCCCGACGAGTGGGAAAAACATCGCAATGCGGCGATCTACGTCCTTCAAGGCAATCGCAATCCGCTGATCGATTTCCCCGAGTGGGCCCTGCGCCTGCAGTTCGAAGGCTGACGAAATCGATCATGTCGGGGAGCACACGCGCTTGGGAAGTGGCTGGGACATGGTTCCACTGCCGGACAAAGATTGCGCTCCAAAACCGCTATCGACATTGCCGAGGGAAACAGAACGGCTGGCGATCACCTCCAGAACAGGCCGTCCCGCACCAGCGCCTTGGCGCCGGTCCAGCCGAATTCGGCGCGCGCTGCGCGAGCGGATCACCGGCACCTTCCATGTCTGCTCCCGTGAACATCGCTCAGCGGCGATCAAGCCATCGGCCTTCGGAATGACCGGCGACGCTTCGTCTCAACGACTATTCCGGTCGGGCTGTCGGCCGTATTCTTCGCCTTGAACACCGTCGTTTGCTTCGGTTTCGGTTTGGGTGGCGCTTCAGGCTCTGCCCTTGGCTCCGGCGTTTGCTTGGTCTCTTGCTTGTCCTTGCGAGCGCTCAGCAAGGCCTTGGCGGTCGCCGCGTCCGCATCCGAGACCTCGCCGGCGGGCTTGCCATCGAGATCGACCCGCGCGGCGCCGGCATCCAGTCTCGCCAAGTATTTGGCTATCCTGGTATACGCGAGCAGGGCTCTCCTCAATTCATCATCAGACAGTTCGCCGTCAAGCACGCGAATGTCATGATGGATGCCGATCTTGAGCGGCCTGGGCGCTTTCGGATTGAAGGCCGCAGGCCACTTTGCTGATAGATGGCGGAAAAGCTGTGCGGGCGATTTCCCTCGGCTAGCGGTCGACATGATCAAGCCTCGCCCGATTTGTTTTCGTTTCCCAATTCGGACCGTCGTAGCACCCACATATGCAATTACTATGGAAAAATGAGGGCAAAGCAGCGGGCGCTCACGCCTCCCCATTCGGGCAGACGAAGAGCCTGGTGTCAGCGGAAAACGCTTTTGCGCCATCTCTCCGCCAGCCCCTCAACCGTTGGCAGCGTATCTGAGACGCTGGCAGCGAAAAAGACTCCACGGCCCTCCGCCGAGCGCCCGTCGGCGAGTTCGTTGGTAATCTCGCCGAGATATTCCGCCGACCCGGAGCGTCCACTCTCCGCCACCGCAATCGAAATCCGTTGCTTGTGAATATCCAAACCAACAAATCTGGTATGTGGCCCGTCTCCTATGCATGAGGCTCTGTGCCGGCCAGCCGGCTTAACCCTCGTACCGTTGCATATCGGATGACGGGCTAATCTCAGCCCCTGCAATCATAGGGACTAGACGCCCCTTTTGTTGCCCCAGAGCAGAACATGAAGCTGCGGCAGCACGCGGGCATCAAACCACCTGTCGCGGGTCACCTCTTCGACCAGCCATTCCATGCGTTTCATCACGCCGTCCATATCGATAGGCGCGTTTTCGTCACCGGGGCGCGGCGGCGTGTGATTGCCGGGCTGCAGATACACCGGCAGTCGCGGATAGCGCGCGGCGGCATCTCTGGCATAGGCATAGTCCGTGTCGTCGAAAACGACGAGCTTGAGCGCGATTTGCGGCCTTCCTCGCGCCGCCTCGACGCAGGCGTCGAACGCAGCCCAATCCGTTGCCATTTCGCTTGACGGCGGTTTCGGGCTGAGAACCAGTACGTCAAGCTCGGCAAACCAGTTCCTGGCAACGGAACCTTGGGTTTCCAGCGCAAAACGGTAGCCTTCGCGATGCCCTCGATCGAGCAGCGCGCCGAGCGGCTGAATCGCCGGATTGCCGCCTGAGAGCGATACCATTACCGGCCGGCCGCCGGAAAGCGCAACGACCTTTTGCCAGAGCGCATCAGTGGACATCATTTCCCATTCATGGCGGAAGCGGCTGTCCACGGCATACAAGCTGTCGCACCAGGAACAGCGATAATCGCAGCCGCCTGTCCTGACGAATACCGTCGGCAGGCCGATCAGCATGCCTTCGCCCTGGATCGTCGGCCCGAAGATCTCGCTCACGCGAATTGCCGTATGGGGCGCGGTCATGGCCGGTATTCCGCCCAGGTTTTCGGCGTTTCGCTCACGCGCACGGCCGAGGTTTCGGGTATCTGCGCCTTGCACCAGTCGTAGAAGTGCTTGGCCAGACATTCCGCCGTGACATGGTCATGTCCCAGTACGTCGTTGAGATGCCGGTGGTCCAACGTCTCGTCTATATAGTGCTTGAGTGCCGCTAGGTCGTGATAGTCGCGCACGAAGCCATGTTGGCTCAAGTCCCTCGCCGAAAGCTCCACTTCGACGATGTAGTTGTGCCCGTGTAGACGGGCGCACTGATGCTCGCGCGGCAGTGAGGTGAGCTGATGCGAGGCCGAGAAGTGAAATTCCTTGGTGATGCGGTACATCACGCCCTCCTGGCCTGAAGGGCGTCGAGCCAGAAGGCGGGATCCTCGTAATCGGTGGGATCCGGGTACCCTGCCAGATGGAACGCCTCGCGCCGCTCGACGCAAGTGCCGCACCGCCCGCAGTGACGCTCGCCCCCTTTGTAGCAGGACCAGGTCTGGGCAAATGGCGTGTTGAGCCTTGCTCCCTCCGCCACAATCTCGGCTTTCGACAGATTCACGTAAGGAGCGTAAAGGCGAATCTCGGCATAGCCGTCCAGCGCAAGATCCTGCATCGCCTGGAACGCGTCGATGAAGGCCGGACGACAATCGGGATAGATGAAGTGATCCCCTCCATGTACGGCCGTCGCCACCGCGTCGGCCTTCTGCGCAGCGGCGACGCCGAAGGCAATCGCCAGCATGATGGCGTTCCGGTTTGGCACCACGGTGATCTTCATCGTGTCTTCGGCATAATGCCCGTCCGGCACGTCCAGATCGTCGATCAGCGCTGAACCGGAAAGGCTGCGGCCAATTTCGCGGATGTCGATGATCTTGTGCGGGATGTTAAGTCGCTTCGCACACAGGGCAGCAAAGCCCAGTTCCTTCCTGTGCCGCTGGCCGTAATCGAAGGATAGGAGGCCGGCAAGATCGTGTTCCGTCGCCACCTTGTGAGCAAGCGAAACGGAGTCCAATCCGCCGGAGCAGATGACAAGAGTTTTCATGCGTTTTGAGTCCTTGTTTTGACCGGGTAGGCTGCGACCGGAGATTTCTCTACGGCCCCTTTAGCCCAAGGTGTCAGTTTTGTGAATGGGGAATTGATGCGCTAGATCACGGAGCACCTGACACCCGGACCTTTTTTCGTTACGCAGTAGTGTTCTGTGCCTCCTGGAGCGCCGGCTCGATTTCGAGGTGAGCGCCGCAGCGTAACACCTCGCAGTCAATGCCTTTCGCGGAGTCAATCTGTAAGCATTCAGCGACGCGCTTGGGACGCATTGACGACCGGCATTCAACTGATTATAGAGGCCCTGCCAGCTAAATCATGACTCAGTTAGTCAAGAAAGCCAGCCCTGACATTTTGCGAGAAACAGGCTGGCCAAGATGCAATATTGCCTCCTATCCCCGGCGCGTTTAACCCCCACTGAGGAGGTAAACCCTTCCAGGGTTGCTGAGCTGCAGGCGCAGATCCTGCAGGCGGGCTGCTGGACTGTCCCGATCACGGCACAGAAAGACGCGCTATTCGTGATGGACGGCCATCACCGGCTGACTGTCGCCTATCGCCTGGGGTTTGCGGCGGTGCCGGTGATCCTTTTGGACTATGGCACGGTGCGGGTGGAGAGCTGGCGTGCAGGCGAGACAATCACTCCCGCGTGCATTTTCGCAATGGCCCGAAGCGGCCGAAAATTTCCCTGCAAGACGACGCGGCATATTTTTGGCCAAAGCCTTCCCAGTTGCAACGTCCCGCTGGAAAGCTTGCGCCGCGTCGATCCGGCAGACTACATGCTGGCAAGCGCGCCAAGAGCGTGGTCATGACGCTGCATTGCCACAAGCTTGGCGCGGGTCTGCCCCCACTTCTGCGGCCGTCGGCGGCTGAACTGTTGGCCCGCGATGCACAGCGTCTTGCGGTATGGGTCGCGCGACACGGCTCGCCGCTCAATCTGATCTGGCCCGATGAGCTGCAGAAGAACCTTGCGGCACTGAGGGGCGTGTTGACAGAAAGCGATGTGGCGCATGCGGTCTATTACGGGGCGAAAGTCAACAAATCGCCGGGGCTGATGGAGGCGGCGCTCCGCGGCGGCGCCGGTATTGACGTCTCGAGCCTTTACGAATTGCGCGACGCCAGGCGGCTTGGCGCCGATGGCGCACGGCTTGTGGCGACAGGCCCGGCAAAGACGGCGGCATTCCATAGTGAACTCGTTGCCTGCAACGCCCTGATATCGGTGGACTCGCCGGAAGAGCTTGACGACCTTGTGAGCTGCTTGCCAGCGGGCCAAGTGGTCCAACCGATCCTGCTCCGCTTGCGCCCGACGGAACAGGGCATGAGCCGCTTCGGCATGCCAGCGGACGCCATACAGCATTGTCTGTCGCGCATCGCTGCTGAAGGCAGGTTGCGTTTCGACGGTTTGCATTTCCACGTCAGCGGCTATCGCTGGGAATCCCGCGCGGCAGCGTTGAGGGAAGCCGCCAGCTTGATTACGGAAAGCCGGGCAAGGGGATTTGCTCCGCGCATGATCGACATCGGCGGCGGGCTGCCAATTCAGTATGTCGATCAGCTGGCCTATCAGGCGCATCTGAAGGCACAGGTCCCCGAGGACTACCGGACCGGAAAGGTCCCGGGCTCCTTCTACCCCTATGGCGGCGCGCTTTCGGCGACTGACTGGCTGCGCCAGTTCTTGCATAAGCCGATGCCCAAAGGCCGCAGCATCGCCGGGTATTTTGCGGATGAGGGATTGGTTTTGGGACTGGAGCCGGGGCGTGCATTGGCAGATCAGACGGCCATTTCCATCTTCCGGGTCTCAAGAGTGAAGGCCCTCAGTTCCGACACTTGCGTCATTTTTGCCGAAGGCAGCAGTTTTAGCGCCTGCGAAACCTGGTTCGCATCCGAATTCCTGGTCGACCCCATCCTGGTGCCGGTCACACCGCCGTCCGCCATGTCAAAACCCGTGCGTGGCTATCTGGCCGGCCACAGCTGCCTGGACGAGGATGTGCTCTGCAATCGGTGGCTCACATTTCCCGTGGCCCCGCGCGCGGGAGACCTTTTGGTCTACGCCAACACCGGTGGTTACCAGATGGACCTTCTCGAAAACGAATTCCACCGCCACCCGATGCCGCGCCGCCTGTGCGTGGTTCGGGATGCGAATGGGCAGCCAGCACTCGTCCCCGACATAATTGGAGAGGCATAAATGCTCTGCACGACTACAACCCAGCTGATCGGCCAGACACCGGTCATGTCGATCGCCGTGCCGAACCGCGACGCCACACTTGTACTGAAGATCGAGAAGAACAATCCCGGCGGGTCGATGAAGGATCGCATGGCGCGCAGCATGGTGCTTGCCGCGATCGAGGACGGGCGCCTTGCCCCGGGCGGCACCATCGTCGAATCTTCGTCCGGCAACACCGGCATAGGGCTGGCGCTGGCCGCGCTGGAGTTTGGCCTGCGCTTCATCGCCGTGGTCGATCATCATGCCGCGCCGGACAAGATCCGCATGATGCGCGCGCTCGGCGCCGAAATCCGCTATGTCGAAGGCGGTTTCCGGGAGGACGAAGTTGCGGTGGTCGAGCGGCAGCGCCTGGCAGCGCAGCTGGGCGCGCAACTTCCCGGCGCGCTTTTCATGAATCAATCCGACAATCCGGCAAATCCGGAAGGCTATGCCGGTTTTGTCGAAGAGCTTCTGGCGCAGCTCCCGAACGGCATCGACGCCTTTGTCGGCTGTGTCGGGACCGGCGGTTCGATGACGGGGATCGCCCAGCGCCTCAAACGCCACAATCCGGCCGTGCGCACGATCGCGGTAGAGCCGGCCGGTTCGATCGTGTTCGGGAAGCCCGGACATCCTTATTACCAGTCGGGAACCGGAACGCCGGCAGGGGATGAAGTCGGCAAGGTGCTCGATTATGCATGCATCGATGAGGGGGTGCAGGTCACCGACACCCAAGCCTTCGAGACAGCGCGCTATATCGCCCGGCGCAAGGGCCTGCTGGTGGGGGGTTCCACCGGCGGCACCATCTACAAGGCGCTGGAGTTCATTGCCGCAGGCAAGTTGTTCGGCACTGTAGTCACGCCGGTGGCCGACGGCGGCGAAAAATATCTCGGTTCGGTTTTCGACGATGATTGGATGGCAAAGCGCGGCTTGCTGGATCCGGCAATTGCCGACCAGTTGGATGCCTGGCTGGCCGCAAGGGCATGCGCAGCATGAAGGTGACGATCTGCGGCGCGGGCCGCACCGGGCATTTGAACGCAGTGCTCTTCAAGCAGCGCCCGGGTATCGCGGTTTCTGTCCTTACCGCCTCTGCCGCGGTTGCCGAAGGATGGGCAAGCGGCGACGATGTCTGGCAGGCACACACGCCGGACGGCAACGTCCTGAGCGCGCGGGCCGACCATGTCGACACCGATCCAGGCAAAGCGCTGGAAGACGCGGATATGGTGGTCGTGACTCAGCCGGCCCAGGCGCGGCCGGCGCTTCTACGCCAGATCGCTACCCACCTTCCGCGGAGCAAAAAGGTGTTTCTCGGCGCGATCCCCGGCTTTTGCGGTTTCGACTGGCTCGCGGCGAAGATCCTTTCGGGCCACGACAATGTGGTGATCTGGGGTATGAAGGACGTGCCCCATACGGCCTTTGACCTGGTTCCGGGCAGACGCGTGCGTATGGGTGGCGCCAAGGCGCAGCTCTTTGCCGCACTTCATCAGCGCGAAACCAGCGCCGACCACGCTGTGCTGGCCGAGATGCTCGCCCGGCTTTTCGACGCGCCCGTCGCTATGCTGCAGAATTATCTCGAAATCACGCTGACGCCGGGCAACGCACTGATGCACCCAGCCGTGCTCTATGGCCTGATTGGCCCGGGTGCACCTTGGCAAGACAAGCCCTTTGACGAACCCATATGTTGGTGGAGCGACTGCCCGCGCGCTGGCGCCGAGCTACTGGAGACCTGTGACGCGGAAAACCAGGCGATCTGTGGTGCGATCGAGGCGCGTCTCGGCATTGATCTAAGCACAGTAAAGCCCCTCCGGCAGGAGCTGATCGAGGCTTATGGCAGCCAGATCGGGGACAACCGCACCATGTTTGCGCTTCTGCGCACGAACCTCGCGTATGCTGGCATTCGCGCGCCGCTCGTGCCCAATCCGCACGGACCCGGTCTTCTCATCGATCGCGAGAGCCGCGCCTTCCACGAAGATATTGCCGTTGGCCAGGCCTTGTTCGTGGAGATGGCCGCGCGCCTGAATGTGGCAATCCCGGCCATTGCGAAAACCTATCACTGGGCGCGCCGCTATCACGGCGGACTGGCGCAAGGCGCGCCGGACTATGTGCCTGCCAACTGGCCGGAGGCAGCCTGATGGACGAGAGGACTTCTTCCGCGGCAGATGCTCAAACCCAAGCGCGCGATGCGCGGCTTTGGACGGATGCATCGCGCAATGCGCTCGCTCGGCTGGTGCGCTGCCTGTTCGCCGAGCGCCTCCTTGAACCCAACGCATTGTTGTGGGCGCAGGACGGCAGGCAGGCGTGGTTCCCGCTGTGGCCGTCGCGCCGAGTCCTGCATTTTACCGACCTGCGCCGTGCGCCTGCCGGAACACTGCAAAATCTCGGGCACATCGAAGTGCTGGACGGCACCGGTGCCCGGCAGCGGCTCGATGATCCGTCCGCCCTGATAACGGAGGTCTCGCCGGCATTGGCGGTTTCGGCCGCGCCGGATGGTCTGGCGCAACTGTTGCGAGACGTGGACAACAGCATGCGCAACGACGTCCTGGCGCGTCGCCACCGGGAGGGCTGGAGCGCAGAACTGCGCCAGAAGATAGCCGCCGCAGGTGTGCCCGGCTTCCTCGCCTATCTCGAACAGAGTTTGCCGCCGCATTTGGCGGCCATGACCCTCGATCAATGGGGTGCGCTCGAAGGCCATCCCTTCTATCCGACATGGAAGGCCAAACCTGGCCTGCCGCCACAAGAGGTGACCGCGTTATCGCCCGAATTCGGCGCCCGCGTGCGCCTGCGCATCACGGCGCTGCGTAAGGAATGGGCCTATGTCGAGAAGATGCCGCATGTCGGCAGCTATTCGGAATGGTTTTCGCAAAACTTTCCCGATCTCTGGCGCGACTGGGCTGAAGGTTTGAAAGAGCGCGGAAAGTCGCCCGGGGACTGGATTCCTCTCCCCGTCCACCGGTGGCATCTGGACAATTTCGTGCGCCGGGAATTCGAGTCCGAGATTGCTTCCGGCGTTTTCGACCCGGAAGGCCCCGAGATCGTGACGCTGCCGTCCATGTCGTTCCGCACGATGCTGCCGGACACACAGGAGCCCAGACCCTTCATCAAACTGCCGGTGGCGATCTGGCTGACCAGTGAGCAGCGCACCCTCCAGGCCAAGTCGATCCATATGGGGCCCCGCCTCAGCACCCTGATTTCCGACATTCTGGCAAAGGAGGAGGATCTCCGCGACACGCTGGAGATTTTCACCGAAGAGTTAGGTGCAATCCTGCGCCATCCCGACACCGGTGACGAGCATCCGGGTCGCTTTCTGTCGGTGGTCTTCCGCAATTCGGACGCTCTGGCGCGCACCGACGGGCTGATGCCGGTAACCGTCGCGGCGCTCCTGACGGCAGGTCCGTCGGACGATCGCCCGCTCATTTGCGAATTGATCGCGAGAAACGGCAACGAGGCCGAGGCGGATGTGGCGGCGTTTTTCCGCGCCTATGCGCGCACCGTCATCCGGCCAACCCTGGCCATGTATCTGCTATACGGGATCGCCTTTGAGGCACATCAGCAAAACAGCCTGGTATTGTTCGACCATGCCGGGCACCCACGAAAGTTGCTGATCCGCGATTTCGGCGACGGCCGCAGTTTTGCGCCCCTGTTCGAGGAACGCGGGCACTGCCTAAAGCCCTTCACCCAGACAGGGATTTTGCCCACCACGTTCGATGAAGACATCAGCCTCGTGCGCTCGTTCGTGATCGATGCCTGCTTCGTCTGCCACCTCCATGAGATCGCTCTGTGCTTGACGGAGCAATATGGCTTGGCGGGCAACAGCCCGTGGCGCATCCTGAGGGAGGAGACCGAAGAGGCATTCGACGCGCTTCGGCCGCGCGTGCCGGCCGATCAGTTCTGGCTGCGGGAACGCGCGGCCTTTCTCGAAGATCCGTGGCCGACACGCTCGGTGCTGCGGATGCATCTGGAGCGGTATCGCGACTATCGGGTCGAACACCAACTGCCCAATCCGTTGACGGAAGCGGAATGACGAACGCCTCCGCGGCCCTTCGCGGTTTCGGGCCTGTTTTCGCGCTTCTGTTCGCCCTGCAGTTCGTTTCGATGGGCGCGATGGAAATGAGCGGCCCTTTCTGGCCGATCCATATCAAGGCGTTGAGCCCCTCCGACAGTGTCTTCGGTCTCGCCGGAATCGGCGTCTATATCTGTCCGATGCTCGGCGTATCGCTCACCAGCGCCTTTTGGGGTCGCATGGGGGATCGCCACGGCAACCGGCTGATGATGGTTCGCGCATTGGCCGGTTTGGCGATCACGCAACTGCTCATCGCCTTTGCGCAAGATGTCTGGACAATTTTGGCTCTGCGCTTTCTGCAGGGCGCCTTTGCCGGTTACATCGCGCCGGCGCAGGCTTATGGCGTGCAGGTCACCGGTGGACGCGATCGCGCCGGTCTGTTCGCGTGGCTTCAGGTGGCGACCAATGTGGGCTCGCTAGGCGGGGCGTTTTTGGGCGGGCTGATCCTGGATGAATTGCCTTTTGCCGCCATCAATCTGACGGCCGGCGTGATCTGCGCGCTGTGCGCCGCCATCGCCTGGGCAAGTCTGCCTGTGCCGCCAAACGGAGTTGTTCCCGTGCGGACAGCAACCGCGAAAATTACTGCCCATGCGCCCGCGGGGAGTGCGCCGGTGGCGGGGCTTCTTGTGCTGATGGCCATGCTGCTCGCAAGCCGCCTGGTGCTGCAGGTTCCGTTTTCCCTGTACATGGCGCAAGTTTTCGGCGCACAGCACTGGGTCACCGGCTTGAGCTACGGACTTCTGGCGCTGGGCTTTGTCGTGGGCGCGCCCTTGTGGGCGCGGCTCTTTAACGGGCGCGCGAAATCCTATGTGCTCGGCTGGAGTGTGTTGATTTCAGCCGGTTGCCTTGCAATCACCCATTTGGCCGGGATCACCGGGTCCATAGCCTTTTTCGCAATGCTGTATTTTGTCTGGGGCGCTCTATTGGGAGGAACAACGCCGGCTCTCCTGTCGCTCATTTCCGCGGCAACGCGAAACGACCGGCAAGGTTCGGTGCTGGGTCTCGCGCAAAGCTGCCAGCAGGGCGCGGCGGTTGTCGGCATCGTGGCCGGCGTTGCGGTCACTCAGTTTATTGGTCTCGAAGCCGCGTTCCCGCTCGTCTCAATCCTCTATGCCTTATCATTGTTAGTGGCGCTCGGCATATGGCTCAAAGCGCGCCATTCACCCGACGAAGGAAGTTGATCGTGAAGAGATATCGTCCTCTGTTGCATGCCGCGATCGCGGCCCTTGCAGTGATCGTGGCTGGCCCGGCGCCCGCATTTGCCGAGGAAACGGCAATAGTGGAGGTGCAGGCGCCACTTATCGTCACCGATATTGCCGGCCGCGAGGTAAAGCTGAGTGCGCCCGTCAAGCGCATGCTTCTGGGCGAGGGCCGTCAGCTCTATCTCATAGCGTCTCTGGAGCCCGAAGATCCGCTGGCTCGTATCGTTGCCTGGCGCAACGACCTGATCGAGGCCGATCCGGCGACTTACGCGCAATATCTCAAAGCCTTTCCCGGACTGGCAAAGCTCACCGCTTTCAAGGGTTCGGAAGACAGCCTGGTCGACATCGAGTCAGCCATCATCCAGAAGCCCGACGTGGTTCTGCTCAACCTTGAAACGATGCGGGCCAATGAGGACGCCAAATTTGTCGAGAAGCTGGCGGCGCTGGACATTCCGGTTCTTTACGTCGACTTCCGCCATCATCCGCTGGAAAACACAGAGCCAACCATCCGTCTCCTGGGCAAGATCATGGGCCGCGAGGCGCGCGCGGAGGAGATCATCGCGTTTCGCCACAAGGCCATGGCGCGGGTGAGGGACGTCCTGGACGAGCACAACCCGCCGCGTCCAAAGGTCTTCATCGAGCGTATCGGTGGTTATTCCGACGATTGCTGCCTGTCTTTTGGCGCCGAGAATTTCGGCAACTACGTCGAACTCGCCGGTGGTCACAATATCGGCAGCGACATCATCCCGGCGACATTCGGGCAGCTTAATCCCGAACAGGTGATCGCCGCCAACCCCGACCACGTGGTCATTACCAGCGCCGACTGGGAGGCCTATGTCCCGGGCGGTTACTGGATCCCCCTCGGTCCTGGCGCGGACCCGCAGGTGACGCGCAAAAAGCTCGAATGGTTCCCAACCCGCAACGCCTATACCGGCATTGCGGCACAAGAGACGCGAAACTTCCACGGCATTTGGCACCAGTTCTACAACAGCCCGTATGAATTTGTCGCAGTCCAGCAGCTGGCGAAGTGGTTCCACCCGAACCTGTTCGACGATCTGGACCCCGATGCAACCTTTGCCGAATATCACCGCCGGTTCCTGCCCATCGATTACCAGCCCGGCTACAGCGTCAGTCTCTCCGATAGCCCGTGATAACCGATGTCCGGCCTGAGCAGTTTCCCGCTCGGGTACGGCGTTTGTAGAGCGCCTGGCTCAGGCGACAGATTGGGTCGGCGCCAGCTTGTCGGCCTTGCCCAATATCTGGTGCGCGACCAGCAAGTCCGGCTTTTCGAAGAACCAACCAGCCCGCTCGATGTGCACCGGCAGTTGGAGATGCTCGGCGTGCAGCCTTGCTTATGACAGCGGGATTCTCCTGGTGATCCCTCTGCACGACCTCAATTGCACTGAAATTCACCGGCCACGTTGCAATTCTATCAGGTGGGAGCTTGCATGATATCGGCCGCGCGGCCCAGATCTCAGATTAGAGAACCCTGCCGCCACCTTCCACTCAGGGCATGTGTTGCATCTTTCTCTCAAGGCCCATTGCTGATCTCGACGACGCGATTTGACATGCGGCGCCTCGCCCAGTGCGCTGCATCAGAAATCCGTTGTCATTGACAGCTTTACGGTAAGCGGCGCGCCCTGCGCCAAGGTGCCATAACTGGCGACACCAGCCCAGTAGTCATCGTCAAAAACATTCTCGACGGCGGCCCGGAAGGTGACCGGACGATCCTGAATCTCCGTGTGATAGCGGGCACCCAGGTCGAGCCTTGTCCAAAAAGGAATCTCCTGCGTGTTCGCCGTGTCGACATACTGCCTGCCCGTGTGAATGACGTTGGCCGCCAGTGTGAGCCCTTGCAGGAAGGGCGTGTCCCATTCCGCGCCAAGATTGAACTGGACCGATGGCACGCCGATAGGCGTGTTGCCGCGCGTTGCGGCACTGTTTGTCCTCGTCAACTCGCCCTCAAGCAGCGTAACGCCGCCAAGCAGCCGGACACCCGGTGTCACCTCCCCGAAGACGTTGAATTCCAGGCCGCGGTTGCGTTGCTCGCCGCCTTCCACGAACACGAGATCGCTGCCGCGGGTTTCAAGCTGCCCAAATGGCTTTTCAATCTGGAACGCGCTGACTGTCACGGCCAGCCGGCCGAGATCGATCTTGGTTCCAATCTCGATCTGCCTGGACCTGTAAGGCGCCAACGTTTCGCCCGCATTCACGGCCGTCGTCGGTGCCGTAT
>NZ_RZSU01000109.1:0-19287 GCF_003997585.1 Mesorhizobium sp. M5C.F.Cr.IN.023.01.1.1
CCCACGCTCTCGGCAGTGCGATACAGGACTGCCAGATTGAAGCGGCCAGCAGCCATCCACTCCTCCAGCGGTCCCGTCATGCCCTCGATCATCTTAAGCGAGATCCTCGGAAGTTCGCTTCTTACTGTTGCGCCGAACCGGGCTTCAAAGTCCACGTAGCTTATATGAGGAGTGTCAAGGCTGGCTTCCCTTTTTGGATCGGTTGGTTTGCGGTATCCATGATCTGAGCCCGATTGCATGACGCGGCTCGTTCCCCGAGCCAGATCCAACTTCGCTGTTCGAAGCAGCGGCACCAACATCCCGTTTGCGGCGGACAAGGGCTCAAGAGGACGAGACCATTCTGAGACAACGATTTTTGAAGCGCCGGTTCGTCCACCTTGGATCCGCCAGGACTGATCAGGTCCTGGAAGATGGCAGAATTCGATGGGTGTGGCGCATTAGGCAACTGTCATGATCGCTCCCTCGATGACAACGCCGGCGTTGTCGTATTTCCACAGCGCCGCGAGCAGCTTGCGGGCGATCGCCACGATCATCGTCTTCTTCAGCCGGCCGTTGTTCTGCTTCACCCGCTCCTTGAACCATAGGTGAGCGCCGAGCGCGGCTGATGCGCACCCATAGCCAAGCCATCTGGACCAGCGTCGTTCGCAGCTTCGGATTGCCGGATTTCGACACCCCCTGCTCGTGATCGATCGCCCCACTCTTCCAGGGCGTCGCCGCCAGGCCCGCATAGGCGGCAAGCTGTCGCCGGTTATCGTAATGGCGGGACAAACCTTCCGACCACAAGACGGCGGTAAACTCCGGTCCGATGCCTAGGGCAAGCAGCATCGCCGGGGCGGGCGAGACGGCCTGCTCAGCAGCAAGCATGGCGTCACGCTCGACCTCGACCGCCTTGATCTGGTCGATCAGCAGCTCGAGCCGGTCGAGTTCGCGGCCAATCTGCCGCTTGAGATGGACAGGCAACGGACGACCATCGCCGGTCTTTAGTGCAAACAGCAGCCCCTTGAGGCGATTGATGTGGCGTGTGCGCTCATTCGTCAATGCTTTGCGCTCGCGTGCTATACGGCGACGATCCTCTTCCTCGGGTGTGGGAACCCGCAGCATCGCACACACGCGCGGCTCGCCCCGCTTGTAGGCGAGCAGCGCGCGCACCAGCGCCTCGCCGTCGATCTTATCGGTCTTTGCCCGCCGCCGCCTGCGCGAGGTCGCAATCGACGCCGGATCGACGACGTACCTTTCAATCCCTTCGGCCTCCAGTACCCGGTGAATCCAGAAGCCGTCGAGTCCCGCTTCTTGGATCACGATGATCGGAAAGTATGTCCCGCTTCGCGCCTCAGCCCTGCGCTTGAGCTCGGCGAACCGCGCCAGATATCTTCTCTCCGCCACCCGACAACAGCGACGTGATCAGCCATTTTGAGCGGCTCAATTCCAACGACACGAAAATTGCGCCAAGATGGGTGCGGATAGCGGTCGGTGTTTCCGGTTGGCGAGCGACTGGCATGTTTAGCCTCCAAGGTGAGATGTTTTGGCGACCTCACTTTGCCACCGCGCCGGTCGCTATCCACCTTCTCATAGGATCTGAACAGTTCGCCAGTTCGATCGTCGCCGCCGCGCACTCGTCATCTCCGAGTCCCTTCCGAAGCAGTGAATCACCGCTGCAGTCCGGTGGCGAGTGCCTTTTTTTAACAGATGGTGCGCCCGACCCAGCGAGCTTCCCAGCAGCGCCCAGCGCGCCTCCCACAACATCGGGCTGCGGCGAAGCCACAGGTTCTCGATGAAGCTGAGCAGCAGGGCCGAACCGGAGGAGCGGTAGAGCTCGAACAGGAAGCCGGTATCGGCGTGCCGCACTCCTGTCGGATCGCTGGCGAGCCGGGCGGCTTCATGCTGCGCCACGAAGGCGTCAAGCCGCTCGAACTGTGCGGGCTTCAGATGCGGCGCGGCAAGCGTCAGCGCCAGCGGCTCCAATTGCAGGCGCATCGCCGTCAGTTCGGAAAACTCGCGCCGCGTCATGCGCGGCACCACGGCCGTTCCCGATGGCTTGGCATCCAGCGCTCGCTCGTTGACCAGGCGGGTAGGGCTGCGCGTACCGGCATGGGGCTCAGCGATAATGCCGCGCAGACGCCCCCAATGGAAAACTTACTGCCCGGCGTGAAATCGCTATTGATCAGCGCGCTGCGGATGAGTCGATAAGCTTCTTCCTCCAGAGCGCCCGCGGCCGTGGTTTTGGTGCTCGCTTCGCTCTCGCCCATATGTTCTAAGCGCCTTGTGTCGTGCGGGGCTCGGCCCGCCAGCCGGCAATCGCCTCGTCAGAAACCAGACGGTGAGACTCCCGCACTGGCGCAAGGCAGAGTCACACTCCGCCCAATTCGCCACTCGGTATTGCTGCTTCGGGATGCAGTGACGGCGAGCGGCTAGCCTCGAACGGCATGGTGGAGATCCGAGATCAGGAGGACGCGGTTCCCCCATTCCATACCATTTCGGCGCCAAATCGTTCATCCGTAGAACAAAGCGTATCGACACGGATCGCCTCAGTGGCTTCCGTCGCAATGTAGTCGTACTGAGCTGGATCAGCCGACAGGGCCGTTTGGATGAAGACCGAGACGGTCCGATGCGGCGACATGACGGTAAATCGAGCCAGTTTTCAGACATATCTGACTTCTGATTTTTGGTCAGCCTGCCATTAGATTCGCCGGGCCGCTTGGACGTAGAGCAGACCATTGCCCGGTATTTGCCCTCAATCAGGATGAGTGCTCTTGTTGCCATTTGTGTTGGCCTTTCGAGGTGGCCCGCCGCGGCGCACCTTCAGGTAGGTCGCATCGATCCACAGATACGCATGAGGATCGTGCTTTCCCGACCCGCGGAGTAGAATGGGAAGGCTTGGCAGCTTTTGGAGACGCCGCTCGCGCCCATTCCCTTGATCAGGTCGTCGACCGAGCGCGTTGAGATGCCCTGCACGTAGCCTCCTGGATGGCGGTCAGCGCCTGACCTGCCACGGGTGATTTCCTCCATCTGAGATTAGAGTCCGGCCTCGATTGAAGGACGGACTGATGAAGAGAAAGCGGTTTACGGAAGAGATGGGTTGTCTAATCGCAATGGTGACGTCAAGTATCTGCACGTCCTAAGACGCGTGTGCCGGGGTGCAGGGTTGTCTTCGCGGTCAACATCGGTTGCCGCATGATGGAGCTTCGCGGGGAGAGCCTTCAATGTATTCGACGCACTCAGCTGAGCCAGCGGTGCGACCCCATCTAGCGGAATGGCTCTGTCCACGCCCCCCGGCAGGGACGTCTCGGCGCGCTCAGAGACTGAACGCGATCCTCAAAGCCGTCACGCTGTCGCTCCAGCGGTCCGGTCGAAGAACTCGCCGGTCTTGAGCATCGCATGCATTGTCACCGCCAGTTTGCGGGCTACGGCAACGGCGGCTCGTTTGAAGCCGATCCTCTCCCGGAGTTTTAGACCCCATGTTCGCAGGCTGCTGTCGGCGCAGCTGCGGATCAGGATGACCGTCGCAGCTTCGTAGAGAAGCCCTCGCAAATGACGATCGCCCCGCCGGGATATGTGGCCATCATAGTCGACCTCTCCCGATTGGTATCGTCGGGTCGTCAGGCCAAGCCAGGCGCCGACGGAAGCACCTTCGAGAAGAACGGTCCGGAGCCTTCTTGCCGATCAGGACGGACTTGCAATCGATCGTGCTTCCGATGCTGGAAGACTGGCGTGGCATTCGCATCCGCGCCGCCGAACTCGGACGCCAGTTGGTCCGGGACGCGCGGACAGGCTTGCCGCATCCTCATGTCGATTCCCGGCTTCGGTGCGATCACCGCAACCTCCTTACCACAGCCATTGAGGAGCCGGACAACTTCAGGAAATCCCGATCGGTTGGCGCGTGGATCGGCCTGACGACACGCCGCTACCAATCGGGAGAGGTCGACTATGATGGCCACATATCCCGGCGGGGCGATCGTCATTTGCGAGGGCTTCTCTACGAAGCTGCGACGGTCATTCTGACGCGCAGCTCAACCGACAGCACTCTGCGCACGTGGGGTCTGCAGCTCCGGGAGAGGATCGGCTTCAAAAGAGCTGCCGTGGCTGTGGCGCGCAAACTGGCGGTTATAATGCATACGATGCTTAAGACCGGCGAGCTCTTTAATCCGAATGCTGGAGCCGCCGCATAAATCCGGATAGCGTTCAAAACCTGAACGCTTAAGGTGTCCCTGCCGGGACGTGAGCCGAGCCATTCCGCTGATGGGGGCACCGCTGACTCAGCAAAGGGATGCGTAGCTCGACCGTGCCGGCTCGCGTCTCCAGTCCCTGTCGCGATAGCCGTTGCGCTAGACGAGCCGCTGCGGGTTCTTCTCGCCATGAGCCGCGCCGGTCGCCGCGCCCACTTCCATCTCCATCAGCCGCTCGGCGGCAAAGCCGATCATCTCGCGCAGGATATCGGCCTCGGGGGTCTTCTCCACGAGCCCGCGCAGGGTCCATCATGTCGTTGGTCATCGGTGCTTTCTTCGAATCAGGGTGTGTCAGCAACCCAACCCTACCGAAGAACATCGATGACCACCGCTACCCGCTCCCTGGCTTGCCGCGCTGTTGAGGGGCGCTCGCGAGCGGCTTCACCACCGGCGAGCTACACCTGTATGGGGCGATGATTGTCAAGCGGTTCGTTTCCTCATCTCCTCGTTCGGGCCCCGACGGACGTAATGCCAGCAATGTCATAGGTTGCATGCAGCCGGGAGCATTCGCGGATCAGGGCTTCGAGATCGGCTGTATCGACACGGATTGCCTCAATGCCTTCGGCCTCAAGATAGTCATGCCGAGCTGGATCAGCCGACAGGACAATTGGACGAAGGCCAAGTTGCAGAGCTGCTTGGACGTATAGCGGACCATTATACCTTGAACTTCAAGCAGGATGAGCGCTCTTCTTGCCATTGGCCGTTGTCTCCGACGTTGCGTGCTGTGCGGCGGTCCGAGCGTACATCGGCAAAGGCTTTTTTCAGCCGTGCCTGATCTCAGACATCGTAGTGAACGTACCATTGTCAGCGATTTGCGGTCGCAAAGATTCTGTAAATTTAAATTTAGTACTACAGTTGCGGATGTCCTCGGCGTTTGTAGTGACAGATTGCGGCCGCGGCCTGATGTCGTCGTCGCCATAGCGACCAGGCGATGATGAAGGGCTTTTGTGTCGGTGGGAAGATGAGGATCCGGGCGAGGAGATAGCGGATCTCGGGGACGCTCGGGACTAGCGCAGCCATCCGGATCAGGCGGCGATTGGCTCCTTTGGACTCGTTTCGTTCGGTTAGCTCCATGCGCTGCGGCGAAGATCAGCCGATAGCTTGGAGAGGAACGCCAGGGCGGCCATGCACAGGCTCATGTGGCGATGCCATCCGTGCCAGGACCGAGCCTCGCAATGATCAAGTCCGAGATCATCCTTGGCGCGCTCAAAGCACTCCTCGACCGCCCAGCGTAGGCCGGCTACTGCCGCCAAGGCGGATCCGGGCGGGGCGAAGACCAGATAGTAGGCTTTTTCTCCGGATGTCGATCGCTTGCGGCGGACGAGAAGCCAATGCTCGAAGCCGCCTTTTGACGTCCAAGGGCGGCGGATGCGTGCCCAGTCGTAGAGCCGAGGCCCTTTGGCGCCTTCACCTGCCGCATGACAGACCCAGTCCTCGGGCGCGAACTCGCTGGCCAGTTCCTCGGGCGAGGTTTCCTCAAACCGACGATCCCCTCCACGGCGCATGAAGTGAGCGCCTCGAACCGCCAAGACATAGGGCTGCTCGCGAGCTTTAGCATCCGGCGAAGGCTACTGTCCGCCCCGTAGACAGCGTCGCCCAGAACGTAAGCGCACGGGACGCCGGCATCGAGCGCCGCCTCGACCATGGCGCGCGCCATCTTCGGCTTGGTCGCAAACTCGACCGTCTCCGGGATCGACGCCTTGGCACATCGCGCCCGATCCTTTGTCCAGCTCTCCGGCAGATAAAGGCGACGATCGACCAGCGCTTGGCCGTAGCGGCTCGCGTAAGCCAAGAACACGCCGATCTGGCTGTTCTCGATCCGCCCCGCCGTTCCCGAGTACTGACGCGCGACACCGGCGGAACGATCGCCCTTCTTCACAAATCCCGTCTCATCGACGATCAGGACGCCATCCTCATCGCCCAACGCCTCCACCACATAATCGCGAACCTCGTCTCGGAGCCGATCCGCGTCCCAGTGGCTGCGCCCCAACAGCGACTGCATCCGATAGGGCCGCTCCGCTCCGGACTGCTCAGCCATCAGCCAGCCTGTCTTGCGCTCAATGCCGGAAAGAAGGCCGTCAAGGAAATCTGCGCCCGTCTCCCGCAGCTCACGACGAGGAAGCACCCGCCCAACCCGCGCTTTCAGCGCCGTGAGCTCCTGCTCCCCAGCCAACAACGACCCTGACCACGAAGCGACAGACATGGCCCCCTCCTCCATAACCTGTCGAAGGGAATCACAAAGTCAATTGATCCGCAACTGTAGTATTAGTTCAGGATCTGTTGCAACCGCTTTGACGACCGGCGCTGTGGCGCGGAGCGTCTCGACAAATTCGGAGGGTTGTGTTCCGGGGGCGCCGATTTGACCGGTCAGTGATCGTACCGGTAGATGGCATGTCGACGAAACCTATCGCAAGCATCGTAGCCAGTGGAAGTATTTCCATCGCCCACCGACAGCGTGGGCGACACGGTAGTTCTCGCTGGCCGAGCACTGCGGTCCGCTGGCAGCGAGGTCCTTCTTCAAGAGAGCGCCGAACCGTCATGGCCGGCCCGACCGCGTCGATGGCAGTCAGAACCAATAAGCGATTATCTCCTGCGAAACCACGAATCCTTGGCAGGATCGCTCCGGGCACCAGCTGAAGCCAATCCGGAGCCGCATCGAGCAGAGCCATCGGCGTATCAACCGCCCGCGTATGCCGATGCTCGGCTCCAGGTGGTCGCCAGCGCCGGTGCCATCTCCCAGCGATCGAGATGGTTCGCATGATACGCGAGCAGGCGACGTAGGCCTTCAATCCGAATTCGGCTCTCGCAACCTGATCCGCAGCGTGCGGTCCTGCCATGTCCCTTAATTCATTCCTTGCAAACGAGCTAATAGCCGCCGGCTTTGTTTTCCTCCGCCACTTGGGCGCTGAATAGTCCCTGCGTAGCTTAGCCGGTTGGCAGGTGCCCTCGGACACACACACTCGTCCGACACACAGGCGGTAGCCCAGCTTTTCCTAGCCGTAGTTTGGAAGGCGGCAGCACGGCATTTCGGCCAAGCGTCCAATTGTGATGGCAGGGCTGCGCATGATGATCTTTTGGGGAGCATGCGACGCTAAATGCCCTACCAACTGCCCGCAGACTGGGAGCGCGTTGAGGTAATATTGCAGCCCGCCAAATTGCACGGCCGGCTCACCCCAGCCTGTATGAAGGCCACGCGGGTCTTGGCGGAGACCAAGACCCGCGCATTTCAGTACGGCCTCTTTTCTGGTCCAGAGCTCCAGGAACTTCGGCACAGTCAACTCGCTCGGAATCTCTTCAAAAGTCCTTGCCTCTTGGTCGGTCATAATGTGGCAAGCCAATTGCAGGCAATTTGCCAGGGGGCGCCAACGCTCAATATCTATCCCGACGAAGCCGGTGGCTGATACGGCGACGGCGGACCAGTCATGGCTATGAGACTGACTCACTTCAATGTTGTGTGCCGGTAACAGGGGCTTGCCGAACCGCGAAACGGTTATCTGGAGATCTCTCGGCGGAACATGTAAGTGCGCAGCAAGGATAGTTCGAAAAGCAAACTTTGCCTGAAGATACGAAAGGCGCAGGTCTGAGTGACGGATTTTTTCTGCCCGTTCCCGCTCAGCCGGACATAGCACTTCGCGCATGTGCAACGTCGGGATCGTCAGCTGTGCATGCCGGAAAACCCAAACGTCGATTGTGCCCGTCTGCCTATTCGAGTGCATGCATCACAGCGTGCTCCACCACACGCCCTTGCCTGATCAGCACGACGGTCAAATCATTTTGACGCTTTGGCCGTTCACACCCTTTAGCTGCCTTAGTGGCGTGGGTCGTCGTTGCTGACTATTCTAGGTCTGCTTCTACGCTGCCGACGGCTCGCGATGTGTAAAGATATATGAAACCACTTGAACGAGCGCGAAACGGGTTGATAATCCTAGGGTCCTCGTTGCAATGGCATCTGCTTCTTATTTCGGGTGAATATGTATTCCGTAATACGACAGGTTCATATAAACGACACGTTAATTCTCCGAAAATTCAAACCGTTTCCAAGAGAAGATGGCTAGGTTCTCCCCACAATTATGTGGCTGGAGAAAGCAATGGATTATGCTACGCGTCCGCTGTCGCATGCCCAGATGGGCCTTTGGCTGCATCATCAAAAACGACCGACCGGTAGCGAATACAATCTGCCAGTCGAGCTGCGCATAAAGGCATCGTTCGACGTTGATGCCTTGCGGCGCGCGCTCCAATCATTGATCGACCGCCATGAGATGCTGCGCACGACCTTTCACCGGGAAGGCGAGCAGATCGTTCAGCGCGTTCATGAGACAGCCCTTCTGAGTTTTGATGTCGTTCGGCTACAAGGTCTCGAAGAGGCGGACTTCCATCACTCCATCGCAGCGGAAGCTCGCTCGCCTTTCGATCTGGAACGTGGGCCGGTCTTTCGCGCTCACCTGTTCATCGGCAGTGGCACAGAAGAGGTTCTTCTCCTCAATTTCCATCACATAATTTCCGACGGCTACAGCATACGCACCTTCCTCCACAAGTTCGGCGGGCTATACCAGGCGTTCTGCGGCGACATGAATATGCCGGATCTGACAACGGCGGCTTCTTACGGGGACTTCGTAGCCTGGCAAGAGCGCCTCCTGGCCGGCGACGACGGAGAACGCATGTGGGCCTACTGGCGCAGCCAGTTTGTTGAACATGAACCTGACTTGGCCCTTCCGACCGACAGACCACGAGCTGCACTTGCCACGCACACCGGGTCAGTTATCTCCGTGAATATCGAGATGCCGCTGGTCGCGCGCTTGGAGGGACTAGCGCACAAAGAAAAAGTGACGCTCGCCACCGTTCTGCTTGCTGCCTATTACGTTCTGCTGCATCGTTATGGCGACCAGGACGACATCACCCTTTACGTGCCGCGCCTCGGCCGTCCGGCAGGAAATTTTTCGGGGACCTTCGGCTACTTTGTGACCCTGGCGGCCCTACGGCAGGATCTTTCCGGAAATCCCATTTTCCTCGACCATTTGCAGCGAGTGCGTCAGCTCATGCGCGGCGCGCGCAGTCACGAGTATTTTCCTCTTCCCCTGCTGCTGGAGAAGCTCAAGCTCCCCCCTACACCTGATCGCAATCCGCTCGCACAAGCAGTTTTCAACTTCACGCCGGAGGCGGTGAGTTCTCTTGGCTTCACGCCATGCGACATCGACCTCTCCGGCTTGCCCGCGCAAATCCGATTTTGCGAGACCGACGTCTGGATCGATCTTGATTTTCGAATTCTGGCCAGCAAAGAAAGTACCCGCCTCTACGTCGTATACAATGCGGATTTGTGGGATCGCAGCAGCATCGAACGGCTAGCAAAGCACTATCATTTGTTGCTTGAGGCGATTGCAGATGCGCCAGCGCGACGGATCGGCGACTATGGTCTTCTGACGCCAGAGGAGGAGCACCAGCTCCTGCATGATTTTAACGACACAGCTGCACGTTTTCCGTCCGACACTTGCCTGCACAACCTGATCGAAGCACAGGCTGCCGCTTACCCGGATAATATCGCGGTCAGCTGCCCATTGGAGGCACTCAGCTATGCCGTACTTGAGCAAAGGGCAAACAGGCTTGCCCATCATCTGATTTCAAAAGGTGTCCGCCTTGGAGACGTGGTCGGCGTTCTCGTTGAGCGTTCGTGCGATCTCATCATCGGCTTTCTAGCGGTCTTGAAAGCGGGGGCCGTCTATCTTCCTCTCGATCCGCGACTCCCGCCGCAGCGCCAGCGCTTCATGGTGCGGGACGCTGACGCCACTGCAGTGATCAGCAAAGCAGAGCTTACAGAACAGGCGTTCGGCGGAGCCCTATCCAGGCTAAAAATTGAAGCTGCGAATGGATGCGCGGTGGTTCTCCTCGACAAGGACGGTACCGAAATTGCTCAACATGAAATCACGCCTCCGCACTGCCCCGCCGGTCCCTCCGATTTGGCCTACGTAATGTATACGTCTGGTTCCACGGGTAAGCCGAAAGGCGTGAGGATTGAACATCGCAGCGCCTGCAACATGGCGGAGGACCTAAAGCGCACTTATCAGTTGGGGCCGGATAGCCGAGTATTGCAGTTCGCTTCCTGCGGATTTGATGCATCCCTGTTTGATTTCATGCTGGCCTTATCTTCTGGTGGTCGATTGTGCCTCGCGCCCCCATCAGCGTCGCTGCCCGGAGCAGAGCTTGTCGAGTTCATGCGCCGTGAGCGCATTACCGCTGCCGGTCTTACGCCGACAGCGTGGACCTCCTTGCCGTCGACTGATCTTCCTGATCTCACCGTGATCAAGTCAGGTGGAGAGCCCTTGCCGTCGAGCCTCATTGAGCGATGGGGGCAGAACCGCCGCATCTTCAATTCCTATGGGCCTACCGAAACGACCGTCTATTGCATAAGGACCGAGGTGACCGCCGACGGGCGAAGGCCACCCATTGGGCGCCCCGCCATCAATTGCAAGGCTTACATCCTCGATCGCTATGGCAATCCGGCACCGGTCGGCGCAATCGGTGAGCTTTACATTGGGGGCGTCGGCATAGCCCGTGGCTACATCAATCGCGATAAACTCACGGGCGAGCTTTTTCGGCCAAACCCGTTCGACGATGAGCCGCAATCCAGGCTCTACAGGACTGGGGATCGGGCCCGATATCGGGCAGATGGCACGATTGAGTTCCTGGGCCGAAAGGACGGACAGATCAAGATCCGCGGCATGCGGGTTGAGCTTGCCGAAATTGAGCAGTGTCTGATGGAGCACGAAAACGTCAGAGCGTGCTGCGTCACGCTGAGAGACCGATTCGACGATAATGCGAGCTTAACAGCGTACGTGGTGAGACGACCGGAAAGTTCGGAGGATATCGATGAACTTCAGGCTTTCCTGCGCGCCGCGCTGCCTGGCTACATGGTTCCATCACAGTTCGTGTTCCTCCCTCAGCTACCAACCAATCGTAGCGGCAAGATCGATCGGCGCGCTCTTCCCGAGCCGAGAAACGCATCGAAATTAAAGGCCGTAACATTACCGACCGATGGGTTGCAGACGGAAGTGGCTGAGATCTGGAAGGACGTCCTGAAGCTGGACTCGGTTGGCGTTGAAGACAATTTCTTCGATGTTGGCGGACATTCCCTGGCCATTGTTCAGGTTCAGGCGCGTGTCCACGATCGTTTGGGCATTGATTGCAAGATTCTGGATCTATTCGAGCACCCCACCATAAGAACGCTCGCAGCGCACTTGGCCGCAATTTCCGACGCCCCTCGCCCCACTCAGTATCATAAGAAACCAATTGGCGTGGGCGCAAGCGAAAGCAAGCTCGAACAGAACGGCAATGCCGTCGCGATCATCGGCATGGCGGGCAGGTTCCCGGGAGCGGAAAACGTCGATCAATTCTGGAAGAATCTGGTCGATGGCATAGAGTCCATCGCAGACTTGGATGAACAGACATTGCGAGAATCTGGCGTTGATCCGAATACCTTTGGCAAGCCTAATTATGTGAGGCGCGAAGCCGTTATCAGCGGAGTTGATCTGTTTGATGCAGCGTTTTTCGGTTTCTCGCCTAAGGAAGCAGCGTGGATGGACCCGCAACAGCGGATCCTGCTGGAAACGGCGTATCAGGCGCTCGACCATGCGGGATACGGATCGCGCGAGAACGCAGAAGGCCGAGTCGGTGTCTTTGCCGGCGTGGGGGCCAACCACTATCTCGCTGAACGAGAAGCAGGCCGCGACCTGCTGGATTCAGAGAAGTTGCAGATCCGCATTCTTAATGGCCACGATTTCACCGCGACACGCATCGCCTATAAGCTCAATCTGACCGGCCCTACCGTGTCAGTTCAGACGGCATGCTCCACTTCGCTAGTTGCTGTCCACCTCGCTTGCCAGAGCCTGCGCAGCAATGAGTGCGACATGGCGCTGGCCGGCGGTGCATCAATTTCCCTGCCCCATGGAAAAGGCTATCTCCATCAGCAAGGCCACATCTTTTCTCCTGACGGCCACTGCCGTGCGTTCGATGCTAAAGCACAAGGAACGGTGAGAGGCAGTGGAGCTGGGGTCGTCGTTCTCAAGCGACTGAGCGACGCCTGTAGAGACGGCGACCATATCTGGGCAGTCATAAAGGGGACCGCCGTCAACAATGATGGCGGCGCCAAGGTAGGCTTCACCGCCCCCAGCGCCGACGGACAGGCTGCAGTGATTCAAGCTGCCCTCACCGATGCTGACGTCTCTGCCGACACCCTTGGTTATGTGGAGGCGCATGGTACGGGAACCTATCTTGGAGATCCCATCGAAATCTCCGGCCTGACCAAGGCCTTCCGTTCCCACACCGCCAAGAAACAATTTTGCGCAATAGGTTCGGTGAAGACAAATATCGGCCATCTCGACGCCGCAGCGGGTGTAACGGGATTGATCAAGCTCGCCACAATGCTGAACAAGGGCGTCCTCCCCGCTAGCCTGCATCTCGATGAGCCCAACCCAAATATCGACTTTCAGGAGAGCCCGGTGTTCGTAAACAAGACCTGCACCGCTTGGCCCAAGGGCGGCGGGCCAAGGCGCGGTGGGGTCAGCTCATTTGGCATCGGTGGCACGAATGCGCACGCGATTATCGAGGAGGCTCCGGCGCGGAACGATGAACAAGGCGGCCGTAGGCTGCACGTGTTTCCAGTATCGGGTGCGAGCGGGTCTGCACTAACCGAAATGCTCCGGCAACTGGCCGGTTTTATGCGCCGAAGCGATGTTCGGCACGGCGCAGCAAATATCGCATACACCCTGCAAAAGGGTCGAGCCGCTCTCAGATATCGCACAAGTTTCATCGGATCCGATCCGTTGGAACTGGCTGACCAACTCGATCAGGCAGCATTGCAGGCGGGTGCATCGCGAGAGGTCTCAAGCAGTGAACACCGCATCGTCTTCATGTTCTCCGGCCAGGGCGGGCAACAGATCGGAATGGGTCGGGAGCTTTATGAAGAAGAGCCGGTATTCCGCAACGCCATCGATGAATGCGCAAAGTGGCTTGACGATCTCGCACATATTGATTTCCGCCCCCTGCTCTACTGCGAAGGCAAATCTGATGGCGAGCTTGAGTCTCGGCTGAAAGCCGTCATACAGCCTGTCATCTTTGCTACGCAATATGCAATGACGAAGCTCTTCATGTCGTGGGGCATTATCCCTGCAGCTGTGATCGGCCACAGCATCGGCGAATATGCAGCTGCTCATTTTGCGGGCATCATCTCGTTACCCGATGCTATTCGACTGACGTTGATAAGAGGACAGTTAACGTCGCGTGTGCCTGCCGGCGGGATTGTTGCAGTCAGCCTGTCGCCGGAAGAGCTCCAGCCCTATTGGAACGAACGCCTTTCATTGGCAGCAATAAATGGTCCACGTCAGTGCGTCGTTTCGGGGGCCGCATCCGAGATCGAAGCGTTTCATGAGCGATTGGAGGCGAGATCGATTGGGAGTAAACGAATACGTGCAAGTCATGCCGTGCATTCATCCCTACTCGATCCAATCCTGCCGGAGTTTAAGATTGATGCAGAACAAGTCGATTTGCACGCGCCGCAAATGCCTTTCATGTCAACGGTGCTCGGTGACTGGCTTGAGCCGAACGTGCGGCTCAATAGCAGCTATTGGGTCCGCAACCTGCGAGAGACGGTGCAATTCCATCAGGCCTTCGATCGGCTAGTGCAATCGGGCCACGAGTGGTTCATTGAGATGGGGCCTGGCGCAGCCCTGACGGGACATTCCAAGCGGTTTAAGTCAAAGATCAACCTGCGCAGCCCCATCGCCTTTGCGGCCTTGCCAGGAGGCGATCATGGGCAAGGCGATCGCCTGAAACTGTTACAGACATTGGGCAAGCTTTGGACTTGCGGCGTTCGCACAGATTGGTCTGGCCTGCACGATCATAAGCCCCCGCAGCGTATCCCCCTCCCGCCTTATCCTTTTGATCGCAAGTGTTACTGGCTCGATGCGGTCGTCACCAAGGGGCAGGAACAAAATGCCGATTTGAATCAGCCTAATATTACAGCCGTATCCGTCGATTCCCCGCCTGGAAACGAAGAATCACGCAGCCCGATTGTGGCTCAGATGTCTGGAGAGCCAGCTTTCGACCGCCAAATTGCGGCGGTCTATCGGGACATTTTGGGCTTGGATGACGTTGCCTTGACCGACAGCTTCTTTGATCTTGGTGGCGATTCGTTGAGCGCCTTAAGCGTCATCGATCGCATCGAGCAGCTCACAGGAGAGAGATTGGCTGTCTCCCTGCTGCTTGAACACCAGACACCAAGTGGGCTCGCCATGGCCCTATCGAAGACAGGAAGAGGCGCGCGTCCGAACGCATTGGTGCCGATACAAACCGGCGGTTCACGGACGCCTCTGTTTTGCCCCCACCCTTTTGGCGGACATGTAGTCCTATATACGCCTCTTGCTAAGGCACTTGGCACGGACCAGCCGCTATTCGGCCTGCAGGCGCGCGGTCTGAATGGTGAGGCAAGACCTCACCTGAGCATTCCGGAGATGGCGCGGGAATATTTAGAGGCTATCAAGAGCGTTCAACCGCGCGGCCCTTATCAGCTCGCCGGGTTGTCCATGGGCGGTAGCATTGCTTGGGAAATGGCCTGTCAATTGCACGATGCTGGTGACGAGGTAGCAGTAGTTGGGCTGCTCGATGCCAAAGCGCTTCACAAGGATGAAGAGCACACAGACCGGTATCACCGCCTGCTCGGCAACCGCCGTATTCCGCACTGGCTTAGCGAGCAAGCGGTCATATTGAGCGTCCTTTTTCCCGCGCTGAAGAAACATTGGCGAAAGCTGAATTCCATCAAACGTGAGTGTCATGCCACGGCATTGCTGGATTTCGGAATGCAAGCAGGCAACGTACCCGACATGGGCGAAACGCAGCTCAATAATATCCTGGCAGTTGCCGAGGCAAATAAAATTGCGCTCCGTGAATATACGCCTCGGCTCAACGACAGCAGGTCCGTTCTTTTTGCAGCCAAGAAGGGTCTGCGCACATCCACTAATGAACCTGCTGGCGATCTTGGGTGGAAGCAATTCGCGCGGGCGCGCCTGGAAATTCATGAGGTGCCAGGTGACCATTACACGATGGTCGCTCCGCCTCATGTGCGCGTCCTAGCAACGAAGCTCAAAGATTATCTCAATCGAAACGACTAAGCGACGGCACCAGCATCGGATCGCAAAAGTCGGACAAGGGCCGATGACTAATCTGTTGCAACAGATCCTTAAAGTAAGTTTACAGAATCTTTGCGACCGCAAATCGCTGACGATGGTACGTTCACTACTAGGTCTGAGATCAGGCACGCTGAAAAAGCTTTCGCCGATGTGCGCTCGGACCGCAGCACAGCACGCAACCTCGGAGTCAACGGTCAATGGCAAGAAGAGCACTCATCCTGCTTGAAGGTTCAAGGTATAACGGTCCACTATACGTCCAAGCGGCTCGGCATTCTGGTCTTCATCCAATTACGCTGTCGGCTGATCCAGCTCGGTACGGCTATCTTGCGGCGGATGACGTTGAGGCAATCCGTGTCGATACAGACAATCTGGATGCGCTGATCCGCGAATGTTCTCGGCTACGTGCGATTTATGACATTGCTGGCATTACGTGCGCCGGGGACCCGTTCTACGCGACAGTTGGCATGCTCTGCCGCTATTTCGATTTGCCGGGACCGAACCCCACATCCATTGAACGATGCTGCAACAAATTCACTCAACGTCAGCTTCTCGCGGAGGCCGGTGTTGCAATACCTATTTATCGCTTGGCAGCGGATGCGACGGAGGTGGAAAGTTCTGCTGCGGAGATCGGCCTGCCGGTGGTTCTTAAACCAGCGGTAGGTGCCGGCAGCAGAGGTGTCCGATTGTGCCGCAACCTCGATGAGGTAGCCGAACATACGACCTATCTGTTGGGCGGGCAGCACATTTGGCGGTCCTCGCCGAGGATACTGGTCGAAGAATTCGTACAAGGACCCCTTTATTGGGCCGACATCATGGGAGATCAGATCATTGGAATTGGGACCGCTGACTCCGGCCCCTTACCGCATTTTGTCGGTCGGGAGTGGACCTTTCCGGCCCCGCTGACTGATGACGAGCATAAGCGCATCACCGATGTCTCGCTGAGCTGTTTGCGAGCTCTCGGCCTTGGTTGGGGGCCAACGGGCATTGAATTCCGGTGGACGAAGCGTGGCCCAGTCGTCATTGAAGTCAATCCGCGGCTTCATGGCACGCCCACTCCCCAACTGACTCAGTTGGCTTACGGTGTCGATCTCATCGCCGAGCACATCAAGCTAGTCATCGGCGACGAATGGGATTTGCACAGAAGGCACTCGCAGACTGCGGCCGCGCGGTTCCTCGTTCCTGATCGCGATGGCACCCTCGATTGGATCGGCGGCGACAGTCGAGCGGCTGCCATACCAGGTGTAGCCGAGGTCAAATTCTATGTTGAACCCAAGACGCCAATCGTCAGGAAAGGCGATCTCCGAGACTGGATCGGATATGTCATCGCCGCTTCACCCAGCCGTGCTCAGACAGAGGCGATACTTCAGCGTGCCGTCGACTTAATCGATTGGTCGATTACACCATTTGCGACCCCTGGCGAACAGGAGCGTCCTGCGGGCCCTTAAGAACTCAAGCACTTGTCCCCGGCGCACCCTGTTGCGGGTCACCACCCGCCCAGTCTTATCGCACTTGCACTTGGTGTCCTTGGACGCTGACCCACTAAAGTAGCCGCGAAGTCCCTGGTGATCAAAGCCTGACGTTCAGGAGGAAATATAAGATTATGAAGCGCATAGCAGTCGGACGCCTGTTTCATGAATCGCACGGGTATGCGCCTGCGACAGCGGCGGCAGATATTACGGTTGTTCGCGGCGAAACTGTGATCGAGGCGGCCAAGGGAAATGGCACCACGCTCGGTGGGATTGTCGACGCCTTGATCGCACGCGCTAATATTGAAATCCTTCCCGTTTCAGATTCGATGGTCGCCCCGAGCGGGGCCATCGATCATGATTTCTACATTGAGCAACGCCAGTTCTGGGGCGAGGAACTCAAGAAGCTCGCGCCCGATGCGATTGTCCTCGACCTGCATGGGTCGATGTCCACGACTGAGTTCGAAGATGCGGAAGGTGATTTCCTCTCCTACATTCGCTGCGCCATCGGCGGAAACGCAGTCATCGGAGTTGGTCTCGACCTTCATGCCAATATCACGCCGCAGATGTTGAAGGCAGCCGACATCTGCATCGCCTGCAAGAACAATCCCCATGACGATTACTACGACAATGGCAAGAAGGTCGTCAGATTGGTTTTCGATGTCCTCGAAGGCCGTCTGCGCCCGGTCTATACCTTCGCGAAAACCCGAATGATTGCCCCAGGCAGGCTCGAAACTCATCTCAGCCCACTTAAGGAAATGCACGCACGTGCCCGTGCGCTCGAGAAGTCGGAAGCGCCAGTGGTGGACCTTAGCATCTACAACGCCTATCGCTTTGCGGATCTAACGGACATGGGTCAGGCCGCTGTGATACTGAGCAACGGGCCATATGCGCAAGCAAAGGCAATCGTGGAGGATTACGCCCAGGAGTTCTGGGATCTGCGCGAGTGCTTCAAGGATGAAACCGTGACGATCGCAGAGGCCCTGGATGCGACTGCGAAGGACAAGAGCGGCATTACCAAGGCGCTTGCCGATCTTGGTGACCGGACGCTGGCCGGCGCGCCGGGGGACAGCACCTTGATCCTGAAGGCCGCACTGAACCATCCTGTGAAGCTCCAGGGCGCAATGACGGTCAATGATCCGGAAACCGTCGCCCAGGCACATGCCGCCGGAGTCGGTGCAAAAATCAAGATGCGTCTAGGCGGCAAGATGACCCCGCTTTTTCTGCCCTTCGAGGTCGAAGGCGTGGTCAAGCTGCTCAACAACAAGGATATCAAACTCATCGGACCCAATTTTGCCAGCGAATCCGCTTCCATGGGAAAGACGGCCCTCATCGAGATTGACAGCCGTTTCCTTGTTATCGCCACGTCAAAGCCAGGATTCATCGTCGATCGGGCCATTTTCGAATCCCACGGCATCAAGATCAGCGAGCAGGACTTTGTCGTCATGAAGTCGCAGTTCCACTTCAATCGCAATTTCGAGGGCGTTGCAGCGACTATCTATGTTGCAAGCGCGGGCCTCTCCTATTTCGTCCCAGGTGCTTTCCCAAAAAAACGCGCACGGGTCTGGCCGGACACCAATGTGGGAGACGCGCCCATTGTCGTGGCTCAAGTAGTGGAGCGTTTTGCCGCATAGGGCATTCTCGGGGCCCCGAGCTTCTTTCAGGCAATTGCTCTGTGCGATCAGTCTCTCTGTGCGGCAGAGGATCTCCGGATGGTCGCTCTTCTTCACGAGCAGCTCAGCAACGTAAAAAAAATTTAAACAATATCTCGCAATAAGTCGCATGGTACCGCTGTAGTGATATTTTTACCCCCGGATGTGCAGATCATAAGGTGGATGATGAATGACTATGCTGGCTGAGAGTGGCGATCTATGACATTGCTTGGGCTGCCTTCGATGTCTTGGGGGTCGGGCCGCCATTACCCATCCGCGCTCGCCGCTCCGCCGTCGCCAAATCACGGCGCCCAGCCAGCCAGAACTCGCCCCTCTCGGCGGGTTCGAGAGCGCCGACAGGGTCTTCATCGGCGCCAATTGGTCGCACGTCTTTCGCGGTCTTTATCGCCGCTTTGTTCGACTTCGGGCAGATGTTCGGGAAGCACGGGCTCTGGGCCGCCTTTCACATCCTTCTGCTCGTGGGGGGTAAGCCTGCTGTCGATCATGCGTCGCCGTGTTCGCACCGCCTTCGTGGAATGACCGTCGATCGGCTAACTCTCCAGTCAAGGCTGAAGGCGAGAGGGAGCAACTGCTTGGAGCGAGCGTGCAAAGCAGGTGGATTGGCTGATGCTGCATAGGGCCATCAGTATTCTCACGCGGCATGGAAACACCGGAAGGGGAAACCGTCTACGATGCAATCCGCAGAAACTCGGTTTACGGTCGACGAAGCCATCGCGCATGAGCAGCGCGTCTATGAGGGCTCAAACCCGAC
>NZ_RZSU01000010.1:0-96798 GCF_003997585.1 Mesorhizobium sp. M5C.F.Cr.IN.023.01.1.1
ACAGATCATGGGTGCGCTGGTGGCGCAGTGCGTCGGCGCGCGAAAAGTGGTCATCACCGACATCAACCCGGTGCGGCTGGCACTGGCGAAAAAGCTCGGCGTCCAGCATGTGGTCGACGCGTCTAAGGAAAAGCTGCGCGATCTCATGCCGGCGCTCGGCATGACCGAAGGTTTTGACGTCGGCCTCGAAATGTCTGGCGCCGCACCCGCCTTCCGCGACATGATCGACGCCATGAACAATGGCGGCAAGATCGCCATTCTAGGCATCGCGCCGACCGGCTTCGAGATCGACTGGAACAAGGTCATCTTCAAGATGCTGCATCTCAAGGGCATCTACGGCCGCGAGATGTTCGAGACCTGGTACAAGATGATCGCCCTGGTGCAAGGCCCGCTCGATGTTTCAGGGCTGATCACCCACCGCATCGGGATCGACGATTTCCAGACGGGTTTCGACGCCATGCGTAGCGGCAGTTCGGGCAAAGTGGTGATGGACTGGTGAGCGCCTAATCCTTGCCCAGAGCCTCCTGGAGCGCACCCAATCCATTTGTGATCGCGGTGCGCTCGCCAGCGCTGAGCTTTGCCAGCAATTCCTGCTCGAACGCCTTTGCTAGCGGCACCATCTCGCGATAGGCGGCAAGGCCCGCTCCAGTCAGCATCAGGTGCTCGATTCGGCGGTCATTTTCGTCCGGCATTCGCGTCAGCCAGCGGCGCCGTTCGAGCTCCGCCACGGCGCGTGAAACCTTGGTCTTGTGCATCGCCGACTGTTCGCCGAGCGCTGTCGCGGTCATGGTCCCGTGCTGTCCGAGGCCGGCCAGCGTGCGCCATTCAGGCCGCGTCAGGCCGTGGCGATCCTTGTAAATCCTTGAGAATTCGCGGCTGACGGCATCGGCGAGCCGGTAGAGCCGATAGGGCAGGAAGCTTTCGAGTTCGAGGATTTCCGGTTCGCCAGAGGTCTCGCGCTTGGCTGTCATTTTCGCAGTCGCCATTGATGGTTACATTTTCAATGGTTACAAATGAAACCAGTTTGGTCAATCCAGAGCGCCGCGCGTCCTCGCGGACGCGCAAAAGACGCTCTGGCAGTGTGAATTCGGGAGGAAACCATGGCCTTTTCCTACATGCCGGGGTTCGGCAACGACTTCGAAACCGAAACTTTGCCCGGTTCGCTGCCGCAAGGGCGGAATTCGCCACAGCGGCCGGCCTACGGCCTCTACGCCGAGCAGCTTTCCGGCTCACCCTTCACCGCGCCACGCGGCACCAATGAGCGCTCCTGGCTCTATCGCATCAGGCCGAGCGTCAGGCACACCGGCCGCTTCAAACCAGCGAACTATCCGCTGTGGAAGAGCGCGCCGAATGTCGGCGATCACGAACTGGCGCTCGGCCAATATCGCTGGAGCGCGATGCCGATGCCGAAGGAGCCGACCGACTTCATTGCCGGCATCCGCAGCATCACCACCGCTGGCGACGTGCTCGGCCAGACCGGCATGGCGGCTCATGTCTATGTGGCCAACCGTTCGATGGTCGACGACCATTTCTTCAACGCCGACGGGGAGCTGCTGGTCGTCCCGCAGGTCGGCAGCCTGCGCTTCGTTACCGAAATGGGCGTCATCGAATTGCGACCCGGCGAGATCGCCGTGCTGCCGCGCGGCCTCGTGTTCAAGGTCGAACTGGCCGATGAAACAGTGCGCGGCTATGTCTGCGAGAATTACGGCGCCAAGCTGACGCTGCCGGATCGTGGCCCGATCGGGGCCAATTGCCTGGCCAATCCGCGCGATTTCAAGACGCCTTGCGCCTGGTTCGAGGACAAGGAGACGCCGTGCCGGCTGACCGTGAAATGGTGCGGCCAATTCCATGTCACCGAGATCGGCCATTCGCCGCTCGACGTGGTGGCGTGGCACGGCAATTACGCGCCCTATAAATATGATCTTGCGACCTTTTCGCCTGTCGGCGCGATTCTATTCGACCATCCCGATCCATCGATCTTCACGGTGCTGACCGCGCCGAGCGGCGAGGAGGGCACCGCCAACATCGACTTCGTCATCTTCCCGCCGCGCTGGCTGGTGGCCGAAAACACCTTCCGCCCGCCTTGGTACCACCGCAACATCATGAGCGAGTTCATGGGCCTGATCCACGGCCAGTACGACGCCAAGGAGGAGGGCTTCGTTCCGGGCGGCATCAGCCTGCACAATCTGATGCTGGCCCACGGGCCTGACGCGTCTGGCTTCGAAAAGGCCTCGCGCGCTGAGCTGAAACCGGTCAAGCTGGACAACACCATGGCCTTCATGTTCGAGACGCGATTCCCGCAGATGCTGACCCGCTACGCCGCCGAGCTCGAAACCCGGCAGGACAATTACATCGACTGCTGGGCCGATCTGAAGAAGCGCTTCAACGGTACGCCGGAGGGCGACTGGTCTTGAGCGCTGATCCAACGCGGGATCGGCTGGTGCTGCTGGGCTCGAAGGGCGGCCCGGCACTTCGGCCGGGCGGACCGTGGCCGAGTTCCTCGCTGTTAGAGATCGGCGGCCGCACCATCGTCATCGATTGCGGGCTTGGCGTCACGCGCGGGCTGGCCGATGCCGGCATCAGCCTGAAGGCGCTCGACCTGATCTTCATCACGCATCTGCATTCCGACCATGTGCTGGAACTCGGTCCGCTGGTCCACACTGCCTGGACGGCGGGTCTGGCGACACCGGTCACCGTATTTGGCCCGCCCGGCACCGGCCATTACTGGCAGCGTTTTTGCCAGGCGATGGAATTCGACATCGAGATACGCATCGTCGACGAAGGCCGGCCTGATATCGAAGATATGGTTTCGATTGTCGAGTTCGGCGAAGGCCGGGTGATGGAGGAATGTGGCCTGAAGGTTTCCGCGCTGCGCGTCGACCATCCGCCGGTGACCGACTGCTTCGCGGTGCGCTTCGAGCATGCCGGACAAAGCGTGGTGTTCTCCGGCGATACGGCACTCTTTTCGCCATTGGCCGATTTTGCCAAAGGCGCCGACATCCTGGTCCATGAAGCGATGCTGGAGGAGGGCATCGAGCGGCTTGTCGCGAAAACCGGCAACGGCGCGCGGCTCAGAGAGCATCTGCTCGCCAGCCACAGTTTTGCCGGGGAGGCGGGTCGCATCGCCACCGATGCCCGGGTCGGGCGACTGGTGCTCAACCACCTCATTCCAGCCGACGATCCCGAGATCGGCGAAGCCGACTGGATCGCCGCCGTCAGGAAAACATGGGCCGGAGACTTGACGATCGCCCGCGACGGCCTTGTTGTGGGGCTTAGGGAGTGAGGATGGCCAACGACAAGCTTTGGGAAGAGGTGCGCGAATCCGAGGAGAGATCCGCGACGCAACTCTCGATGCTTCTTGAGAAGGTGCAGGATCTGCCATCTTTCGTCCGGTTCATCGACGCGCTGAGCAAGGACCGTAAGGACGCGGACCGCAAGGAGGCAACGACGCCAGCAGGACTTGATACCGGCTGGAACGGATGGAAAAATGGCTCGCTCAGCACATTTCTTGAATCAGCGGTCGCTTGGTTCGAAGACAATGGGCGGGGCGACCCGGCATTTTTGGCGCGTGACAATCCCTGGAAAGCCGCAGCCAGAGTTATCTATGCCGGCAAATACTACGAGTAAACGCCCTGGGGAGGACACATGAAGCTTGCCACATTGAAGGACGAGACGCGTGACGGAAAGTTGGTCGTCGTCTCGCGCGACCTGACGCGGTTCACCGATGCCTCGTTTCTGGTGCGCACGCTTCAGGCCGCGCTCGACGACTGGAGCCGGATCGCCCCGCATCTCGCGACAATAGCGGAATCGCTGGAGAACAATGCGGTGCCGTCAGCGCGCTTTCACGAGCATGACGCTCATTCGCCGCTGCCGCGCGCCTATCAATGGGCGGATGGCTCGGCCTATGTGAACCATGTCGAACTGGTGCGGAAGGCGCGCGGCGCCGAGATGCCGGCAAGCTTCTGGACCGATCCGCTGATCTACCAAGGTGGTTCGGACAGTTTCATCGCGCCGCGCGACCCGATCCGGATAGTCGACGAGGCTTTTGGCGTCGACATGGAGGCGGAGGTCGCCGTCATCGTCGACGATGTGCCGATCGGCGCAAGCCTCGATGAGGCAAGGGCCGCGATCCGGCTGATCATGCTGGTCAATGACGTCACGCTGCGCTCCCTCACTGCGCCAGAGCTTGCAAAGGGCTTCGGCTTCTTCCAATCAAAGCCGTCCTCGGCTTTCTCGCCCGTCGCGGTGACACCGGACGAACTGGGCGAAGCCTGGGATGGCGGCAAGGTCAGCCTGCCGCTGCTGGTCGATCTCAATGGCAAGCCGTTTGGCCGGGCGAACGCAGGCGTGGATATGACCTTCGATTTTCCGGCGCTGATTGCACATGCCGCGAAAACCCGGCCGCTGGCCGCCGGCACGATCATCGGCTCGGGCACGGTCTCCAACAAGCTCGACGGCGGCCCCGGCAAGCCCGTCTCGGCGGGCGGCGCCGGCTATTCCTGCATTGCCGAGTTGCGTATGATCGAGACCATCGAGGCCGGCGAACCGATAACCTCGTTCCTGCGCTTTGGCGACACGATACGCATCGAGATGAAGGACAGGACCGGACATACGATCTTCGGCGCCATCGAGCAGAAGGTCGAGAAATACGGGGGGTGAGAGAATGACAGGCGAGACATTCTATCTTCTTTGCGGTGTCTGGGCTCTTGTCATGCTGGCGATCTTCATCCAGGCGATCCGGCTGAGCTATCGCATCGAGGCGCGCTCTCCCGACCTGACCAACCGCAGCGGCTTTCCGCGCAACGCAATGATGTTCCACACCGTTACCAACATGAATGTCGCGCGGGATCAGGAAACGCAAGCCATCCGGCGGCGCATGAATCGGCTTCTGCTGATCGTTCTCGCCGGATTTGCGCTTCTGTGGGCGGGCGTGTCTTTGGTCCAGTCAGCGGAGTGAAGTCATGGACTTGCTGGACCATTTCCGCCGCATGGCGCGCAACAATCTCTGGTCGAACGACCGCCTCTATCGCGCCGTGCTCGTGCTCAAGCCCGGGGAGTTCGAGGCCGAGCGCACCAGCTTTTTTCCGTCGATCAAGGAAACGCTCAACCACATCCTGGCGGTCGATCATCTCTATCTCGACTTTCTTGAGGAAGGCGGCGTCGGTGCTGCCGCCCATGACGATTTCGTGCCGTTCGGTGATCCGATGGAACTGGCGGCGGCACAGGCCATTTTCGACCGCAGGCTCATCGCTTTCTGTGACCGGCTTTCTGATGCCGATCTCGACCGTCGCGTCATCACCGACCGGCGCGAGGACGGTATGATCCCGGAAAAGATCGGCGACATCCTCGCCCATCTATTCATCCACGATATCCATCATCGCGGCCAGGTGCATGCGATGCTTTCCGGCACCTCGGTGAAGCCGCCGCAACTCGACGAGTTCTTCCTCGACTACGATCTGAAGCTGAGGAAAGCCGAGGTCGAGAGGTTGGAACTAGGCAGTCAGGCCAAGGCGACATCGTAACGGGCGAAATGCGGGTCAGCCGTCAGAATGGTTAGGTTCTCCACCTGCGCCTGCGCGATGAGAAGCCTGTCGAATGGATCACCGTGGTGATGAGGCAGGCCGCCAGCCCTTTGCGCATGTTGAAAAGTAATGGTGAGGGGAAGAAAGCGCATCTTCGGAAGCAGCGTTGCCAGATCATCGGGAGCTTCGAGCTTTCCGATCGCGCGCTTGATGGCGATCTCCCAAACGCTGGCGGCACTGGCAAAGACGACCGCATCTGACGTTAGAATGGCACGATGCGGATCGCGAAGACGAGGATTGTCCGCAATCGACCAAAGGATGATTTGCGTGTCGGCGAGAAACGGGCCGATCGTCATTTAACGTACTCGTCCCATTCGGGACCGAGTTCGTCAAAATCGTCTGCGATCCGGATCTTACCCTTCAAAGCGCCGATGCGAGGCAGGAGGTCGGGCGATGCTGGCGGTACGAGGCGAGCAACGACTTTGCCATGCCGGGTGAGCACGATCTCTTCGCCCGCTTCCGCCCGGCTGACAAGTTCCGACAATTTCGCCTTGGCTTCGGCGATCGATATATTCATGGGTTGATCCTTTATGACCAGAATTTAGGTCATAATCGATCGAACCGCAAGGAATTTGGAGGCGCGGTCGCCTCCCTCACTCCGCCGCTTGCACCTTCAGCACGCCGCGCTTGATCTGGTCCTGCTCGATCGATTCGAACAGCGCGCGGAAATTGCCCTCGCCAAAACCTTCGTCGCCCTTCCTCTGGATGAATTCGAAGAAGATCGGGCCGATTACGGTTTTTGAAAAGATCTGCAGCAGGATCTTGGTCGTGCCGCCGTCAACCACGCCTTCGCCGTCAATCAGGATGCCGTGCTTTTTCATCCGCTCGATCGGCTCGTCATGGCCGTGCACGCGGGCATGGGACATCTCATAATAGGTTTCCGGCGGGCCCGGCATGAACTTCAGCCCGTTAGCTGCCAGTCTGTCGGTGGCGCCGTAGATCTCGTCCGTGCCGACGGCGATGTGCTGGATGCCTTCGCCATTATATTTCTTCAAATATTCGGCGATCTGGCTGGTGTCGTCCTTGGACTCGTTGAGCGGGATACGGATCTTGCCGCAGGGCGAAGTGATGGCGCGGCTGACCAGGCCGGTGATCTTGCCGTCGATGTCGAAGAAATGGATCTGCTTGAAGCCGAACAGGTCGCGATAGAAATCCCACCATTTGTCCATGTTGCCGCGATAGACATTATGGGTGAGGTGGTCGAGATAATAGAAGCCGACGCCTTCCGGCTTCGGGTCGCGCGCGCCCAGCCAGTCGAAAACGGCCTCGTAGGCCGAGCCTTTCTCGCCGTAGGCTTCGATGAAATAGAGCAGCGAACCGCCGATGCCTGATATCGCCGGCACATCGAGTGCCTTGTCCTTGCCTTCATAGGGTGTGGCGCCCTTGGCGACGGCATGGTCGAAGGCATGCTTGGCGTCAACCACCCGCCAGGCCATCGAGGCAGCGCACGGCCCATGCTTGTCAACGAACTTCATCGCATGCGAGCCGGGTTCGGCATTGACGACATAATTGATGTCGCCCTGCCGCCAGACGGTGATGTTCTTAGTGCGATGCTTGGCCACCGGCATATAACCCATGCGGGTGAAAAGCTCGGCGAGCTTTTCCGGTTCGGGATGCGCGAACTCGACGAATTCGAAGCCGTCGGTTCCGGCGGGATTGGCCTTGCTGATCTTTGCGGGCGGTGCGTCGTGCGGGAATGGACCCATAACAATGTCCTCCAAAAAGCTGGCGTGGCCGGAAAAGGCCATTTCGACGTGATTATAGCGCGGAGCAGGTGCACGGTGCTTGCATTCAAGCGCTTGAAATGATCAGGTGATGCGCGAATTGTGCACGTATGGAGAAGAATCCATGGATGACGCGCGTGTCGATCAGTTTGACCGCAAGATAATGGCTCTGTTGCAGGGCGACGCGCGGCTGACCAACAACGATTTGTCAGAACGGGTGAACCTGTCGGCGTCGCAATGTTCGCGCCGGCGCCAGAGGCTGGAAGAGGACGGCTACATCAGGGGCTATCGGGCGGTGCTCGATCGCGACAAGCTCGGCTTCTCGCTGGTCAATGTCATCTCGGTGACGCTCGCCACCCACAACCGCGACAATGCACAACGCTTCGGCGAATTGGTGGCGCGGCTGCCGGAAGTGCAGGAGGCACACGCGCTAACCGGCGAGATGGACTACATCCTGAAGGTGGTGACGCCGGACCTGAAGTCACTGTCGGAATTCGTCAACGGCGTGCTGCTGCCGCACGAATCCGTGCAGCATGTGAAGACGGCGATCGTGCTCGAAACGCTGAAGGAAACCGGCGCGCTGCCGATTTAGCCCTTTGACTGCTGGATCAGTCCGTAAAGATTGGTGCAGCGTGCGCCCGAACGGCAATAGGCGAAGACCGGACCTTCGAGTTCGTCGAGCGCCTCGGCCTGGTCCTCGACGTTTTCGGCCGTGATCTGGCCGCTGATCACCGGGATGTAGCGGAAGGCAAGGCCGGCTCCCTCCACTGCTGCCTTGACGGTGTCGGCCGATGGCTGCCCGGGTTGCTCGTTGTCGGGCCGGTTGCAGATCACGCTCTTGAAGCCGGCGCCCTTGATGGCGGCGACGTCCTCGGGCTGGATCTGGCCGGAGACCGAATAGTCCTCGCTGATCTGACGGTATTCCATGGCACTGTCCTCGCAATCTGATTTAGCGGCAGTCTTGCCACTCCCTGGCATGGGCGGCAATCCGCATCGGGGGAATTCTCTGCCAAATAGATATTGCAGGCCGGAAAATCCAACCGGGGCGATAATGCCCCGATCGCATAGACACGCTCGAGTCAGCTTCCGAGGATCGCGCCTTTGATCTGGGCGATGTTGTTGTGCATCAGGTCGATATAGGTCGAGGCCGGGCCGTCGGGCTGCGACAGCGCATCCGAATAGAGCGTGCCGCCCACCTTGATGCCGGTCTCGCTGGCGATCTGCTCGATCAGCCGCGCGTTGGTGATGTTCTCGATGAAGACAGCCGCCGCCTTGTCCTGCTTCACCTGACTGACCAGCTTGGCGACGTCGGCAGCGGACGGCTCCGACTCGGTCGACACCCCTTCGGGGGCCAGGAAGGTGAGGCCATAGGCCTTCTCGAAATAGCCGAAGGCGTCATGCGAGGTGATGACGACGCGTTTCTCTTCCGGGATCGACTGGATTGCCGCCTTCACTTCGCCTTCGACCGCATCGAGCTTCTCGGTGTATGCTGCGGCATTGGTGTTGTAGCTGTCGCAACCCGCGGCGTCGGCGGTGCAGAAGGCGTCGGCGATGTTCTTCACATAGATTTTGGCATTGGCAATCGACTGGAAGGCATGCGGATCGGTGGCCGTTTCGCCATCGGTATGGGCGCCTTCAGCGGCATCGGCATCGGCGAATTCGGGTTTGAAGTTGATCGGCGTGACGCCCTTGGTCAGAACGGCGATTGTCGCCTTGGTGGCGCTGGCGTCGACCAGGCGCTGCAGAAAGCCTTCGAAATGCAGGCCGTTTACCAGCACCACATCCGCACTCGCCATCGCCACTGCGTCAGCCGGGCTCGGCTCGTAGACATGGGCATCGCCATCCGGCCCGACGATGGTGGTCAGATTGATGCGCTCGCCGCCGACATTTTTGGCGAAATCGGCAATGATCGTGAAGCTGGCGACCACTTTCAACGGCTCCGCGAGGGCCGATGACGCACCAAAGGCAGTTAACGTTATAACGCTCATTGCCAAGGCGGCGCGGATCGATTTCAGCATGGACAGCTCTCCTCTGTTGGGATCAGGCGGTTCTGTGGCGGTGATGGATAATACGGGCGCGCAGGATACCGCGCGTGCCGAACAGGATCGAGGCAAAATAGACGACGCCCGCAGACAGGATGATGGCCGGGCCGGAAGGCAGCGACACGTGATAGGACAGAAGCAGCCCCGCGACGCAGGAGGCAAAGCCGATCAGCACCGCCAGCACGCACATCGGCTCGACGCGCATGGTCCAAAAGCGGGCGGCGGCCGCAGGCAGCATCATCAGCCCCACGGAAAGCAGCGTGCCGAGCGCCTGAAAGCCGCCGACCAGGTTGAGCACGACGAGGCCGAGGAAGATGAAATGCACCGGACTGCCCAACCGGCTGACCGAACGCAGGAACAGCGGGTCGAGACATTCGGCGACCAGCGCCCGCCAGAAGATGGCGAGGCTGACCAGCGTAACCAGCACGATGCCGCCGATCAGCGTCAGCGCTTCATTGTTGAGCGCCAGCACGGTGCCGAACAGCACATGCATGAGATCGACACTGGAGCCGCGGATCGACACCATCAGGACACCGATGGCCAGCGAAATCAGATAAAAGGCCGCCATCGAGGCATCCTCGCGCTGGATGGTAAAGCGCGAGACGGCGCCGGCGCCGAGCGCGACGATGATGCCGGCAATCAACCCGCCGATGGTCATCGGCAGGATCTCCAACCCATAGAACAGGAAACCGGCGGCAGCACCCGGCAGGATGGCGTGGGCCATGGCGTCGCCGGAGAGACTCATGCGCCGCAGCATCAGGAAGACGCCGACGGGGCAGGCGCCGAGCGACAGCATCAGTGAGCCGAGGAGCGCCCGCTGCATGAAGGCGAAATCGGCGAACGGAGCGATGAAAAGACCGTAGAGCGTGTCCATCATGCCGCCCTCGGCCCGGAGCCGTGATGATGGTCTTGCCCATGGTCGTGACCGTGACCGCCGTGCTCATGGTTGTCGGGCTCGCACCAGGGCGCGTTCTCCTCCCAGGCTTCATGGAAGCGGCGCGCGCGCAACAGGTTTTCCGGCCGCAGCGTTTCCTTGGTTTCGCCCCAGGCGATTGGCTGGCGCGCCAGCAGCAGCGTCTCGGGGAAATTCTGGCGCACCAGATCCAGGTCGTGAACGACCACCATGATGGTGCGTTCCTCGCCATGCCAGCGCTTGATCAGTGCGATCAGGTCGCCGACGGTCTTGGTATCGACGGCGTTGAACGGTTCGTCGAGCAGAATGAGATCGGCGTCCTGCAGCAGCACGCGGGCGAACAGCGTGCGCTGCAACTGGCCGCCCGACAATGTGTCGATCGGGCGCTTTTCGAAGCCGCCGAGGCCGACGGCCATCAGCGCCTGGCTGACCGAATCGCGATCTTCCCTGGTGTAGCGGCCGAGCAGCCCGCGCCGTGGCCATAGGCCGAGCGAAACCAGATCGACGACCCTGGCCGGAAAGGAGCGGTCGAGCTCCGACTGTTGCGGCAGATAAGCGGCGCGCACGCCGGGCGCGCGGACAACCGTGCCGGCCATCGGCTTCAACACACCGACGATGCCCTTCATCAGGGTCGACTTGCCCGAGCCATTGGCGCCGACTATCGCCGTCAGCGATCCCCGGCGGATCGTGCCATCGAGATGATGGATCGCCGGATGGCTGTTGTAGCCCAGCGTCAGGTCGCGGAAGGTCAGGCAGGTTTTGGTCATGTGACGATCCGTGGGACACGACTGATACGGCAGCGGCGGATATGTGATGTTATTACATTAGGCAAGTCAATCCGGCGGAATTGCGGCGACAGGAGCAATTTGGCGGGTGCCTTTTCGGCCCACCCCTGCTGGCTCAAGAGGATTCGCTCATGCAACCTTGCCCCGGGCGGACCGCGACTCTAAAGAGGCGCGACCCACAAAGAAGGAAACGTCCAATGAGCATTCGTCGCATCGATGTTGGCCCGCGCATGAGCCAGATCGTCATCCACGGCAACACCGTCTATCTGGCTGGTCAGGTCGGCGAACCGGGCGGAAACGTCGGCGCCCAGACAAGGGACATACTGGCTGCCATTGACGAATTGCTGGCCAAAGCCGGCACCGACAAGACCAAGATCCTGCAGGCGATCATCTGGCTGGCAGACATGAACACCTTTGCCGAGATGAACGCGGAATGGGACAAGTGGGTGCCGCAGGGCCACACACCGGCGCGCGCCACCGGCGAGGCCAAGCTTGCCGGGCCGGAATATCTGGTCGAGATTATTATAACTGCAGCGATTTGAGATGCGGTGAAGCTGCCGATCTCCCCCTTGTGGGGGAGATGCCTGGCAGGGCAGAGGGGGGGCGCTGTCCCGCCGAATTCTCCGTGAAATCCAGCTACACCCAGGACATCTTCGCATCTGTCGAAGGATTGAAGTTTGGCGATCCTTCACGCCCCCCTCTGTCCTGCCGGACATCTCCCCCACGAGGGGGAGATCGGACGGGCACGCCGGCTTTCGCCAACCTCAAGCGCCATTGCAAATCACCCCTGCGAAGGCGTGAACCGTGCCACCAGCATGTGGCTGTCCGCCGGGTAAGTGAAACGGACATGGGTGACGGGGTGCTCGGCGCTCCATGTCCGCCGCTCGACCACCAGGCACGGTGCGCCGGCCTCGATAGCGAGTGCGGCCGCAATGTGCCTGTCGGCGGCGACGGCGCGGATGCGGTGCTCGGCGGCGCTCCATGGCACGCGGGCGATCAGCCACGGCCCGGGCGCGATGACAAGAAATTCCTCGTCGGCGGCCTCGGCCACGGCGGCCAGGTTGATTAGCCGCTGTTCGTGGGCGAACGGCCGGTTACCGGCGAAATGCCGGCATTCCAGCGCCAACACAGATCCGGCAGAAGCGAGTTCCAGCAAGGCGCGATCCTCCGCGCTGCTGCGCCTTTTGTGTCGCGCCACACGCTCGTAGCGATAGGGCAGGCCGAGCGCTTCGACCTCGATCCTGATGTCGTGGATTTCCAGTACCGCGGCTTGCGACTGCGGCCGCCGGACAAAGCTGCCGGAGCGGCGGCGGCGCTCGATCAGCCCGGCCTTGGCAAGCTGCGACAGCGCCTTGTTCACCGTCATGCGCGAACAGTTGTACTCGGCCGTCAGTTCGTGCTCGAACGGAATGCGGTAGCCGGGCGCCCAGACGCCGGACAGAATCCGCTCGCTGATGTCGGACAGGATGCGCTGATGCAGCGAGAGAGGCTCGCCGACGTCTACATCGATTGTTCCGATCATGCTCGTGCCGAAAGCGCCGTCATCACCTTGCGAAAACGCTCGGCAATGGCATCGCGCCTTGCATGCCTGCCGCCGCTGACCAGTTTCTTGCCATGCACCCAGACGCAATCGATATTGGTGCCGTTGGCGAAGATCCAGGCATCGAGCACCGCATCGCCCGTCTTGCCGGCCAGCGAGGGATGATTGCCATCGAGCGAGACGAAATCGGCCGGGGCACCGGCGGCGATCTGCGAGAGGCCTGTGCCAAGCGCGGCGCTGCCGCCGTCGAGCGCGGCATCGAACAGTGCGCGGCCGGTTGAACCGCCGGCGACCGCCAGCACGTTGCGGGCACGGTGGGCGAGGCGCTGCGAATATTCGAGCTGCCGCAATTCGTCCGGCAGGCCGATCTGCACGTTGGAATCGGAGCCGACGCCGAAGCGGCCGCCATGTTGTCTGAACAAAGGTGCTGCAAAGGTGCCGTCGCCGAGATTGGCCTCGGTGATCGGGCAGAGGCCGGCGATGGCCCCGCTTTTCGCCATGGCCGCGGTCTCGGTCTCGGTCATGTGGGTGGCGTGGATCAGGCACCAGCGCTTATCGACATTGGCATTGGCGAGCAGCCATTCGACCGGCCGCGCCCCAGACCAGGCAACGCAGTCCTCGACCTCCTTCACTTGCTCGGCGATATGGATGTGGATCGGTCCGCCCGGTACCATTGCCGCGATGTTTTCGAACTCCTCCGGTGTCACGGCGCGCAGACTGTGCGGGGCGATGCCGACGACCGCGTGATTCAAGGTGCGAACGGATTCGCGGCATTTCTCAACAAGCCGCGAGAACCGATTCACATCGTTGATGAATCGCCGCTGGCCTTCGTTCGGCGCTGCGCCGCCGAAAGAGGCATTCGCATAGAAGACCGGCAGCAGCGTCAGCCCGATGCCGGTATCGGCAGCCGCGGCAGTGATGCGCTCGGCCATCTCGGCGATGTTGGCGTAGGGCCGGCCGTCGCGGTCGTGATGCAGATAGTGAAACTCACCGACGCGTGAGAACCCAGCCTCCAGCATCTCGACATAGAGCTGCGCGGCAACCGCCTCGACCTGGTCCGGTGTCATCGACAGTGCGAAGCGGTACATCACCTCGCGCCAGCTCCAGAAACTGTCGGCCGAAGGGCCGCGAAGCTCGGCAAGGCCGGCCATGCCGCGCTGGAAGGCGTGGCTGTGCAGGTTCGGCATGCCTGGCAGCAGAATGGCATGGCATTCGTCGCCGGGCTGGGATGCAGTGTTCGGCTCGACCGTGGCGATGCGCCCTTCACTGGCCACGATCCGGGCATTGGAATGCCAGCCGTCGGGCAGAAGCACCTGTTCCGCAAAGATCGCCGTCACGTTTTTCTCTCCGATTCCCTGTGTCCCGTGCAATGATACCACTTGCAGTACGTTCCAATATGTATATACATAATCGTCGCCGATTGAAACGGAAAAGATGATGGTTGGAGAGAGCAAAAGCCCGTCAGGGGAGGTTCGCCTCTGGCGCAATGCGCGTCTGGCGACCATGGCTGAAAGCGCCGCTGGGCTGGGCATCGTTGAAGACGGCGCGATCGCCGCGCGCGATGGCCGGATCGTCTACGCCGGCCCGGAAGCTGATATGCCGGCAGCGCTTGGCCAAGCAGCCGAGAGTATCGATTGCGAAGGGCGTTGGATAACGCCGGGCCTGATCGACTGCCACACTCATCTGGTCCATGCAGGCAACCGCGCTAACGAATTCGAGATGCGGCTGGCCGGAGCGACTTATGAGGAGGTGACTCGAGCGGGCGGCGGCATCGTCTCGTCGGTCAAGGCGCTGCGCGCTGCCAGCGAGCACGAACTGGTTGTGCAGTCGGTGCCGCGCCTCAACGCGTTAATCGCGGAAGGCCTCACCACCATCGAGATCAAGTCGGGCTACGGGCTCGATCTTGAAAATGAGAAGAAATCGCTGCGCGCCGCGCGGCTCCTGGGCGAACATCGTGCAGTAACAGTAAGGACGAGCTTCCTCGGCGCCCATGCCCTGCCGCCTGAAGCGAAAGGCGACAAGGACGCTTTTATCGATCTGGTCGCAAAGGAGATTTTGCCGGCCGTCGCTGCCGAAGGCCTGACCGATGCGGTCGATGGCTTTTGCGAGGGCATCGCCTTTTCGCCCGAGCAGATTTCTCGCGTGTTCGACGCGGCCAAGGCGCTAAGTCTGCCGGTAAAACTCCACGCTGACCAATTGTCCAATCTGCACGGCGCAGAACTTGCGGCGCGTTATGGCGCCCTGTCGGCCGACCATCTCGAATACACTGACGGGGCGGGTGCGGCAGCGATGGCGAGGGCAGGAACCGTGGCGACGATCCTGCCCGGCGCCTACTATTTCATCCGCGAGACCAAGAAGCCGCCGATCGGTCTGTTTCGCCAGAACGGCGTCAAAATAGCGGTCGCCACCGACTGCAATCCCGGCACATCGCCGCTGACTTCGCTGCTGCTGACCATGAACATGGCGGCGACTTTGTTCGGGCTGACTGTTGACGAATGCCTTGCCGGTGTCACCCGCGAGGCCGCCCGCGCGCTGGGACTGCTCGGAAAAACCGGTACGCTGGAGGCTGGAAAATCAGCCGACCTGGCGATCTGGGATATCGACCGCCCGGCCGAGCTCGTCTACCGCATGGGCTTCAACCCGCTGCATGCCCGCATCTGGAGAGGACGATGAGCGAATTCAAACTCAAGCCGGGCAACACAACGCTGGCCGACTGGCGCGAATTCTATCGTGGCGCGATGCCGAAGCTGGACGCTGCCTGCTGGCCGAAGATCAAGGCCAGCGCGGAAGCGGTTGCGCGGATCGTCGCCAATGGTGAGCCGGTCTATGGCATCAACACCGGTTTCGGCAAATTGGCCAGCGTCCGTATCCCCTCCGCCGACCTCGAGACCCTTCAACGCAACATCGTGCTGTCGCATGCCGCCGGCGTCGGCGAACCGATGCCGGTCGCTGTTTGCCGACTCATGATGGCACTGAAGCTTGCCAGCCTGGCACAGGGCGCCTCCGGCGTTCGGCCGCAGACCATTGAGTTGCTCGAAGCAATGCTGGCCAATGACGTCATTCCGGTGGTGCCGGCGCAAGGCTCGGTCGGCGCCTCCGGCGACCTGGCGCCGCTGTCGCACATGACGGCGGTAATGATCGGCGTCGGCGAATGTTTTACCCCCCATGGCAAGTTCCCGGCCAAGGTCGCCTTCGTCTCACACGGGCTGGAGCCGGTCACGCTTGGCGCCAAGGAAGGGTTGGCGCTGCTCAACGGAACGCAGTTCTCGACCGCCTATGCATTGGCCGCCCTGTTCGACGCTGAAGTGCTTTATCAGTCGGCGCTGGTCGCCGGCGCGCTGTCGACCGATGCCGCCAAAGGCTCCGACGCTCCGTTCGATTCGCGCATCCATCTGCTCAGGAAACATCGCGGCCAGATCGAGACGGCCGAGGCGCTGCGCAACCTGATGGCCGGCAGTGCCATCCGTGAATCGCACCGCCTCGGCGACGAGCGCGTGCAGGATCCGTACTGCCTCCGCTGCCAACCGCAGGTGATGGGCGCGGCGCTCAGTGTCCTGCGCCAGGCTGCCGACACGCTGGGCACCGAGGCCAACGGCGTCACCGACAATCCGCTGATCTTCGCCGATGACGATACCGCACTTTCCGGCGGCAATTTCCACGCCGAGCCGGTGGCTTTTGCCGCCGACATGATCGCGCTCGCTGTCTGCGAGATCGGCTCGCTGTCGGAACGGCGCATCGCCATGCTGGTCGACCCAGCGCTGTCGGGCATGCCGGCTTTTCTGACGCCGAAGCCCGGCTTGAATTCCGGCTTTATGATCCCGCAGGTGACGGCGGCGGCACTCGTCTCGGAAAACAAGCAGAAGGCCTATCCGGCCAGCGTCGATTCGATCCCGACCTCTGCCAATCAGGAAGACCACGTCTCGATGGCAGCGCATGGCGCGCGCCGGCTGATCGGCATGGTCGAGAATGCGACGGCCGTCATCGGCATTGAATTGCTGGCTGCGGCGCAAGGCTGCGATTTCCATGCGCCGCTGGCATCGAGTGCGCCGCTCGAAGCGGTGCGCAGGCTGGTCAGGGCCGAAGTGACGCATCTCGAGAATGATCGGCATTTCCACCCCGACATGGAAAAGGCCATCGCCATGGTGCGCAGCGGTGCGGCGGTGAGGGCGGCGAGCGCGGTGGCGCTGCCGGGGGTTTCTGGAGCCGCATCATGAACGAGCGCGACTGGCTTACCGTCCATGAGGGAACCGAGCCGCTGCTTGTCAGCTTGCCGCATACCGGCACCGATCTGGCTGGTTTGGAAGATCGGTTCGTTTCGCCGTGGCTTGCACGTCGCGACACGGACTGGTGGATCGAACAACTCTATGACTTTGCGGCTGATCTTGGCGCCAGCGTTGTCCGGACGTCGATCTCGCGCAGCGTCATCGACGTCAATCGCGATCCGTCAGGTGTTTCTCTGTATCCCGGCCAAACCACCACCGGTCTTTGCCCAACGGAGACGTTTGACGGCGATCCGCTCTATCGCCCCGGCTTGGAACCAGGCGCTGAAGAGATAGAGCATCGGAGCCGTCGCTTTTTTTATCCGTACCACAGCGCAATTGCTGGAGAAGTTGCGCGGATGAAGGGCGCTCATGGCAGGGCCGTGGTCTATGACTGCCACTCGATCCGCTCGGTGCTGCCACGGCTGTTCGAGGGCACGCTGCCGGTGTTCAATTTGGGCACCAATGACGGCAAAAGCGCCGATCCGGCCTTGCAGGCGATGGTCGAAGAGATCCTCGCCGGAACCGGCGAGACATACGTTGTGAATGGCCGCTTCAAGGGCGGCTGGATTACGCGCAATTTCGGCCGGCAGCAGAACAACGTCCACGCGCTGCAGATGGAACTGTCCAACCGCGGCTATATGCGCGAGCCCGAGGGCAAGGGGACGCCCGACAATTGGCCGGTGCCTTACGACCCCGCATTCGCCGCGCCGATCCGCGCCACGCTGAAGCGGATCCTGGAAAGCGCGATCGCCTGGGCCGGGCGCTGACGCTCCGCCGCGCAGCTCATTCGAAAGGAAAAGTGACGCCATGACCGATCCTCGTCATAACATCCGCGAAATCCGCAGCCCACGCGGCAGCGAGCTCAATGCCCGCACATGGCTGACGGAAGCGCCGTTGCGCATGCTGATGAACAATCTCGATCCCGACGTCGCCGAAAACCCGAACGAACTGGTCGTCTATGGCGGCATCGGCCGGGCGGCGCGCACCTGGAACGACTTTGATCGCATCGTCGCCTCGCTGAAGACGCTTGGAGATGACGAGACGCTTCTGGTGCAGTCGGGCAAGCCGGTCGGCGTGTTCCGGACTCACACGGATGCGCCGCGCGTGCTGATCGCCAATTCCAACCTCGTGCCGCACTGGGCGACATGGGAGAAATTCAACGAGCTCGATAAGAAAGGCCTGATGATGTACGGCCAGATGACGGCCGGCTCGTGGATATACATCGGCACACAAGGCATCGTGCAGGGCACCTACGAGACCTTCGTCGAGGCCGGCCGCCAGCATTACGGCGGCAATCTCAGGGGCAAATGGATCCTGACCGGCGGCCTCGGCGGCATGGGCGGCGCCCAGCCGCTGGCTGCGGTCATGGCCGGCGCCTGCTGCCTGGCGATCGAATGCGATCCCGACCGTATCGATTTCAGGCTGCGCACCCGCTATGTCGACGAGCGCGCCGACACGCTCGACGAGGCGCTGGAAAAGATCGAGCGCTGGACCAGGGCCGGCGAGGCGAAATCGGTCGGTCTGGTCGGCAACACCGCCGACATCGTGCCGCAACTGGTGCGGCGTGGCGTGCGCCCCGATTTAGTCACCGACCAGACGTCGGCGCATGATCCGCTCAATGGCTATCTGCCCAAAGGCTGGTCGCTCGGCGAATGGCGCGAGAAGCGCACCAGCGACCCGAAGGCGGTCGAGAAGGCGGCGCGCGCGTCGATGCGCGAACATGTCGAGGCGATGGTGGCGTTCTGGAATGCCGGCGTGCCGACGCTTGATTACGGCAACAACATCCGTCAGGTGGCGAAGGAGGAAGGATTCGAGAACGCCTTTGCCTTCCCGGGCTTCGTGCCGGCCTATATCCGACCGCTGTTTTGTCGCGGCATCGGCCCGTTTCGCTGGGCAGCCCTCTCCGGCGATCCCGAGGACATCTACAAGACCGATGCCAAGGTGCGAGAATTGACCCCCGGCAACACCCACCTGCACAACTGGCTCGACATGGCGCGCGAGCGTATTGCCTTCCAGGGCCTGCCGGCGCGCATCTGCTGGGTCGGTCTCGGCGATCGCCACCGGCTCGGCCTCGCCTTCAACGAAATGGTGGCGAAGGGCGAGCTCAAGGCGCCGGTGGTCATCGGCCGCGATCATCTCGATTCCGGCTCGGTTGCCTCGCCGAACCGCGAGACGGAATCGATGAAGGACGGCTCGGACGCCGTGTCCGACTGGCCGCTGCTCAATGCGCTGCTCAACACCGCCTCCGGCGCAACCTGGGTGTCGCTGCACCATGGCGGTGGCGTCGGCATGGGTTTTTCGCAGCATGCCGGCATGGTTATCGTCGCCGATGGCACGCGCGAAGCGGCCAAACGCCTGGAGCGGGTGCTGTGGAACGACCCCGCAACCGGCGTCATGCGCCACGCCGATGCCGGCTATGATCTCGCCATCGACTGCGCCAGGGAGCACCAGCTCAACCTGCCAGGCATCCTCGGCTGAACCGCGCCTTGCGCATTCTTCGGGCAGCCGAATACCGGTCTATGCTGTGGAAGAACGGCGGCGGGGTGACGACGGAAATCGCCGTCTCGCCCGCAGGTGCTGCGCTCGACGATTTCGACTGGCGCATCTCCATGGCGCGCGTCGAAAGCGGTGGGCCATTCTCCGGGTTTGCCGGAGTGGACCGAACCTTGGCCGTGCTGGAAGGCGAGGGGATCGTCCTTGATATCGCCGGCCGCCCGGTGGCTACGGTGACCAAAGCTTCCGCCCCGCTTTCCTTTCCGGCCGATGTGCCGACGCAAGCCGCGCTGATCGCCGGTTCGATCACCGATCTCAACGTCATGACGCGGCGCGGACGGATGACCCACGCCGTCGAGCGCGTGGTGATTTCGGCCCCGACCGATATCCAGTCGGCGCCCGATACTACCCTCATCCTGTGTTTTGACGGCGAAATCACGGTGGCCGGTGCGACGCCCGTCCGCATCGGGCCCCGCGACACGCTGTTGCTCGGGCCGGGCGCCCTAAAATGGCGCTTGGAGCCTGCCCGAACGGCGACGCTGTTCGTGATCAGGATCGAACGGGTTGCTGCAAACGATTAACGCCTGTTTCGAAACATGATCGCAACACCGGCGAAATATGCCGTAAGCTCAAGCTGACATCACGAAAAAGCCCGAATCCTTCCTTCGATCAAGTCTCGGCGGGAGCGAAGGGGTGATCGTCTGAAAGTTGTGGTGCGAAAACAAACTTTCGACCTGTGTTTCGATGCAACCAATTGCATTTGAATCGGTTTTAGGGACATTGCCGTGGCGGTGACGCCGCTATGCGTCCCCCATGCGGAATTTTCAATGAATATCCAAACAGACCCCACCCAAATGGAAAAGACGAGCGCGAGCTTCCCGGCCATCACGGAAGAGCCGATACGCTCCAATTTCCTGCCGGAAGAGCGCCTGCGCACGCTGGGTACAAGCCTCGCCAAGGGCGACGTCAAGGATCTGTTCGGCCTGGGGCCGTTCGATTTCCAGCCACGCATCCGCGACAGTGCCAGGAAGGTCCTCGAAGTCTACCGCTCGACCAATGCCGCGCAGGCTAGAGGCGAGACGATTACGCCGGCGGCGCAATGGCTGCTCGACAACAACTATCTGGTCGAGGAAACCATCTTCCAGGTCAAGCGCGACCTGCCGCACCGTTTCTATCGAGAGTTGCCGACCCTGAAGCTGCGCGACGGCGCCAGCGTGCCGCGCGCGCTTGCGCTGGCCTGGACCTATGTCGCGCATTCGGACAGTTCCGTCTCGGCTACCATGTTCAAGGCGATCGTCGAAGGCTTTCAGGCCGTCGAGCCACTGAAGATTGGCGAACTCTGGGCGCTGCCATCGCTGCTGCGCTTCGTTCTGATCGAAAATCTTCGCCGGATCGCGGTCCGGGTCAATCGTACCCGGCAGATGCGCCAGATTGCCAACGAGGTTGCAGACCGCGTGCTGGCGGTTGACGACAGCGCCGACCGTCAGGCGATCTTGTCGAACTACGTCGCCCATGCACAAGACACCACCTTTGCCACCCAATTGCTCTACCGCCTGCGCGACGGGTCGCAAAATGCCGGCAGGGCGCTGGAATGGCTGGAGGGCGAACTCGAAAAGTCCGGCTCCGATGCCGAGGAAATCATAATCAGCGAGCATCGCACGCTGTCCGGCGGCAATGTAACCACCGGCAACATCATCCGCGGCCTCAGGCTTATCAACGATATCGACTGGACGGTTTGGTTCGAAGGTGTCAGCCGCATCGATACGTTGCTGCGCGAGCGCACCGATTTCGCCGCGCTCGATTTCTTCTCGCGCGACCAGTACCGGACCGCGATCGAAGAAATGGCGCGCCGCTCCGATCGTTCCGAATTCCGCGTCGCCGAAAAGGCGATCGAACTCGCCGGCCATGCCGCTGTCGCCGATACCACCGGCAGCGGTCCGACCGCTCACACCGACGTCGGGTTCTTTCTGGTTGGGCCGCGCCGGCTGGAACTGGAAAAGGCGATCGGCTATCGGCCGACCGTCAGCGTCACGATCAAACGGGCGTTCCGCAAGACCGGATGGCTGGGCATTGTCTTGCCGGTGTTCGCGCTGACGGTCCTGCTTCTGGTCCTCTCCGGCAACGCCCTTGCCAATCTCGGCCTGTCCAAATGGTCGATCGCCTTGATGCTGGCGCTGTTTGCCGTGCCAGCCAGCGAAGGCGCGCTTGCCTTCTTCAACACTGTCGTATCGTTGTTCCTGAAGCCCACGCGCCTCGTCGGCTACGACTACAGACGCGGCATGCCGCCCGAGGCCCGAACGCTGGTAGTAGTGCCGTCGCTGATCGGCTCGCGCGACGACGTCGAGGAGAACATCCGCAATATCGAAGTGCATCACCTGGCCAACACGGCGGACGAAATCCATTTCGCTCTGCTTTCGGATTGGCCGGACAGCAAAACCGAAATCGATGCGGCGGATATTGAGATCCTCCAATATGCTCGCGACGAGATCGCACGGCTGAACGCCCGCTATCCCAGCGAAGGCGCGCCGCGTTTCTACGTCCTGCACCGCCGGCGGCTCTACAACGAATCCCAGGGCGCCTGGATGGGCTGGGAACGCAAGCGCGGCAAACTGCACGAACTGAATCTTCTGCTGCGCGGTGACAGCGACACCACCTTCCTGCCGCTGGATGTGCCGTTGCCGGAAAACGTTATCCATGTGATGACGCTGGACGCCGACACGCGCACCACCCGCGATGCCGTCGCCAGTTTGGTTGGCAAGCTTTGCCACCCGCTCAACCGCCCGCATTACGACGCGGCAAAGCGCGTTGTCACCGCCGGCTACACTATCCTGCAGCCGCGCATCACCGCCTCCCTGACCAGCGGCGACGACGCATCCTTCTTCCAGCGGGTGTTTTCCGCCAATCGCGGCCTTGATCCCTACGTATTTGCCGTCTCGGATATCTACCAGGACGTCTTCGGCGACGGCTCCTTCACCGGCAAGGGCCTCTATCATGTCGACGCCTTCGAAGCGGCGCTGAAGGGCCGCATCGACGAAAACACCATCCTCAGCCACGATCTGCTCGAAGGCGCCTTGGCACGCGCGGCGCTGGTCACGGACATCGAACTGGTCGAGGACTATCCGACCCGCTATTCGGTCGACGCGTCGCGCCACCATCGCTGGGCACGCGGCGACTGGCAGCTTCTGGGCTTCATTCTCGATCCGCGCTCCGGCGTACCGGCGCTGTCGCGCTGGAAGATGGTAGACAATCTGCGCCGCTCACTGACGCCGATCTTCTGGGTGATGGCGGCGATCGCCGGCTGGACGCTGCTGCCTTTCACGCAGGCCGCGCAATGGCAGGCGCTGCTGATCCTCACGCTGTTCATGGCGCCGACATTCGATATCGTCCACGCCATCCTGCCGAAAAGCGGCGACCAGACGCCGCGCGGCCATTTCTCGGCGCTGGCGCGCGACGTTGTCTTCGGCACCGCCCTGGTGGCGCTGAAGATCGTGCTGATGGCGCATCTGGCCTGGATGATGGGCGACGCCATCATTCGCACACTCTACCGTCTGTTCGTCAGTCGGCAGAATCTGCTCGAATGGCGCACTGCCTCGCAGGCGCACAAGAATGGCGACAACGATCTCGGCTCCTATTACGGCATGATGTACGGCGCGGTGATTGTCGGGGTCGTCGGCCTCGCCATCCCGGTTCTGGCCGATTCCACCGGAGCTTTCGTCGCCTTCTTCTTCGCGCTGTTCTGGATCGGCTCGCCGGCGTTCGCTTTCTGGATCAGCCGCTCGGCGGAAACCGAGGACCGTTTGCGCATATCGGCGGCTGACATCCATGCGCTGCGCACCGTTGCGCGGCGCACTTGGCATTATTTCGAGACCTTCGTGACGGCCGAGCATCACAACCTGCCGCCCGACAACTTCCAGGAAAGTCCGGCGCCTGTCGTGGCGCCCCGCACCTCGCCGACCAATATCGGCGTCTATCTCCTGTCGGTGATTTCAGCGCGCGATTTCGGCTGGATCAGTCTGTCCGACGCGACCACCCGCATCGACGCGACGATGTCGACCATCGAGAGCATGCCGCGTGAGCGCGGCCATCTCTTCAACTGGTATGACACGACGACGCTGAAGCCGCTCTATCCGCTCTATATTTCAGCCGTCGATAGCGGCAATCTTGCCGGCCATCTGGTGGCGGTGGCGGCCGCCTGCGCCGAATGGGCGGAAGCGCCTGCAGTCCACCTTCAGGGCGACTTCGAGGGTATCCTCGATACGGTGACGATCCTCGACGAAAGCCTGGCGGAGTTGCCCGACGACCGTCGCCAGTTGCGGCCGTTGCGTCAGCGGCTCGCCGACCGCCTCGACGGCATGCGGCGCGCGGTCGAATCGATCAAAGCACAGCCCGAGATGGCATCGATCCGCACCATCAACCTGGCCGTTCTGGCCGGCGAGATTCGCAAGCTCGCCATCGCCATCCATACCGAGGCCGCATCGACACAGAGCGATACCATCGCCGACTGGGCGGCGAGACTGGAAGCAACCTGCGAAGCGCATGTCCATGACGCGCATAGCGACGACAATGCCGTCGAAGCCTTGCGGGCCAAGCTTCTTTCGCTGCGCGAGCGCACGCGCCGCTTCGCCTTCGAGATGGATTTCTCCTTTCTCATGCGGAAGGAACGCAAGCTCCTGTCGATCGGCTACCGGGTCGAGGAGCATCAGCTCGACGAAAGCTGCTACGACCTCCTGGCTTCCGAGGCGCGGCTGACCAGCCTTTTCGCTATCGCCAAGGGCGATCTGCCGACGGAGCACTGGTTCCACCTCGGCCGGCCGATCGTCGAGATCGGGTTCAAGGGCGCACTGATGTCCTGGTCCGGCTCGATGTTCGAGTATCTGATGCCGCCGTTGGTGATGAAGGAGGCGCAAGGCAGCATCCTCAACCAGACCAGCAAGCTCATCATCAAACGTCAGATCCAGTACGGCCGCTCGAAGAACGTGCCCTGGGGGATCTCGGAAGCGGCCTACAATGCCCGCGACCGCGAACTGACCTACCAATACACCAATTTCGGCGTGCCCGGGCTGGGCCTGAAGCGAGGTCTTGGCCAGAACACGGTGATTGCGCCTTATGCGACCGTGCTGGCGGCGCAGTTCACCCCGCGTGAATCGGTGCAGAACCTTGCCAGGCTGAGGCAGCTTGGCGCCCTCGGCCGGCACGGCTTCTACGATGCGGTCGATTTCACGCCGCAGCGCGTGCCGGAGGGCACCGACCATGTCGTCGTGCTGAACTACATGGCCCACCATTCCGGGATGTCGATCGCCGCCGTTGCCGACGCCATCTTCGAAGGACGCCTGCGCGACCGCTTCCACAGCGATCCGGTGATCGAGTCGGCCGAGTTGCTGCTGCAGGAAAGAGCGCCGCGCGACATCCCGACCGCCACCGTCAGGACCGAGGCCGACGAACGGTCGAAGGGCGAAACGGAAGTCGAGAGCCCCGATACGCGCATCGTGCTCAACCCGCTCAAGGCGCTGCGTTCGACCAGCGTCATGTCCAATGGCCGCTACTCGGTCATGGTCACCGCGACCGGCTCCGGCTATAGCCGCTGGGGCGAGCTTGCCGTCACGCGCTGGCAGCCGGATCCAACCGAGGATCGGCTTGGCTCCTATATCTTCCTGCGAGACGCCGGCACCGGCGACTGGTGGTCGGCCACCGCCGAGCCGAAGCGTGCCACCGACGAAGAAGTGCAGACGCTGTTCTCCGACGACAAGGCGAGCTTCATCAAGTCGGTGGGATCACTGCGTTCGGAGGTCGAATGCATCGTCATCTCGGAAGGAAACGGCGAAGGCCGGCGGGTGACGCTCTACAATGACGGCCCGGTCGATCGGCATATAGAAGTGACCTCCTTTGCCGAACTGGTGCTGGGCTCCGACGCATCCGACAACGCGCATCCGGCCTTCTCGAAAATGTTCGTGGAAACCGAAATCGCTGCGAATAACGGGGCGATCTTCGCAACAAGACGCAAGCGGGAAACGGACGAGCCTGATGTCACCATGGTGCACTTCGTCACCGACCCGTCTGGGTCGACGCGCGACGCCGAGGCCGAAACCGACCGGCGCGCCTTCATCGGCCGCGGCCGCACCATAACCGAGGCCGCCGCCTTCGATCCCGGCGCCAAGCTTGGCGGCCATTCCGGCTTCACGCTGGATCCGGTCGCAGCACTTCGCCGACAGGTGCGCGTGCCGGCCAACAAGAAGATATCGCTGACCTTCTGGACTGCCGTCGGCGCCAACCGTGCCGAACTCGAAGATGCCATTGCGCGGCTCGATCATCCGGAAGCCTTCGCCCGTCAGGCGATGCTCGCCTGGACCCGCTCGCAGGTGCAGACCCGTCATCTCGGCCTCAGCCTTGCCGATGCTGCCAATGTGCAGAATCTGGCGCGTTATCTGATCTATCCTGATCCGTTCCTGCGCCTTCCGGCCGAATCGATCGCCTCCGGGCTCGGTAAGCAGTCCAGTCTGTGGCCGACCAGCATATCCGGAGACTTTCCGATTTTCCTGGTCAGGATCGGCGATGTCGCCGATCTCGAAATCGTTGCCCAGGCGCTCCGCTTCCAGGAATATATGCGCGCCCGCGGCATGATGATCGACTTTGTCGTGGTCAACGAGCAGGCTTCATCCTACGTGCAGGATCTGCAACGGGCAGTCGAGACGCTGTGCGAAAACAGCCGTCTGCGCGGCAAGGAGCTCGGACCCCGCCAGCACATCTTCGCCGTGCGCCGCGATCTCATGGACGAAACGACCTATAAGACGCTGCTCGCCGTCGCCCGCGTCGCCCTGCACACGCGAAACGGCACCATCTTCGATCAGATCGAGCGCGCCGAGGCCGCTGCGCTGCAAGCACGGGACGCTTTGCAGCCGGCAGGTGCAGCAGCGCTTCGCGAACCTCCGCAGGTGCCGCAGCCACGGGCTGCCCAAGTCACGATCGAAGGCAGTGCCGACGGCAGCGGGCTCAACCAGTGGAACGGTTTTGGCGGCTTCGAGGGCGACGGACGCCACTATGTCATGCGCCTTGCTGGCCGGCGCACGACGCCGCAGCCCTGGATCAACGTCATCTCCAACGCCTCGTTCGGTTTCCACGTTTCGGCTGAAGGCGCTGCCTTCACCTGGAGCCGAAACAGCCGCGACTATCAATTGACGCCGTGGGCGAACGACCCGGTCACCAACCGGCCCGGCGAGGGCATCTATATCTACGATCATGCCAACGGCCGGGCGTTCTCGCCGCTGGCCGCAGTCGTGCGCGATCCCGCCATGACCTACGAAACATGGCACGGACAGGGTTTTTCGACCTTCCGTTCGAAGCGCGGACCGCTGTCGATGGACCTGACCCATGTGGTGGATCCTGTCGATCCGGTGAAAATCTCCCGATTGCGCATCCAGAATTCGGGTTCGGTGCCGGCGCGCCTGCGCGTCTACGCCTATGCGGAATGGGTTCTTGGCAGCCATCGTTCGCGCACGGCGGCGACCATCGTTCCGTCCAGGGATGCTGCGACGGGCGCGTTGCTGGCGCAAAATCCGTACGGGCTCGACTTCAGCGAGCGGGTCGCCTTCCTGGCCACCGACAGCGCGGCACATTCTGTGACGGCCGACCGCGGCGAGTTCATCGGCCGGTACGGCACCAGCGAACTTCCGCATGCCGTGCTCAGCGGCGCCAGCCTGTCGGGCCGCGTCGAGGCCGGCGACGATCCTTGTGCAGCAATTGCTCGCGACATCGACATCCCTGCCGGCGGGGACGTGACGCTGCTCTGGCTGCTCGGCGATGCAGCCTCTGCCGAGCAAGCCAGCGCACTGGTGCAGCATCATAGAAGCAAGGATTTCGATCAGCGGCTGGCTGACAACGAACGCACCTGGCGGGGGTTTCTCGACACCATCCAGGTCGAGACGCCGGACAAGGCACTCAACGCCATGGTCAACCACTGGCTGCCCTATCAGAGCCTAGCCTGCCGCATCCGCGCCCGCTCCGCGTTTTACCAGGCGAGCGGCGCTTTTGGCTTCCGCGATCAGTTGCAGGACACGCTGGCTCTGCTTGTCCATGATCCGAAATTGGCGCGCGACCAGATCCTCAACGCGGCGCGGCGGCAATTCCCCGAAGGTGACGTGCAGCACTGGTGGCTGCCGCGCACCGAGGCAGGCGTCCGCACCATGATTTCCGACGACGTGGTCTGGCTCGCCCACGCCACGTCACACTACTTGCAGGTGACCGGCGATACCGCGATCCTCAGGGAACAACTGCCCTTCATCGAGGGGCCGCCTCTGGAAGAAGGCGAGCACGACGCCTTCTTCACCCCGGAGATATCGAAGAAGACCGCTTCACTCTATGATCATTGCGCACGCGCACTTGACCTTGCCATCAAGCGCAGCAGCTCCGCCGGATTGCCGCTGATCCTCGGTGGCGACTGGAACGACGGCATGAACCGTGTCGGCGAGCACGGTAAGGGCGAGAGCGTCTGGCTGGGCTGGTTCCTGCTGAAGACGCTGGGCGACTTTGCACCTGTCGCCAAGGCGGAAGGCGACACCAAGCGCGCGCAAGCCTGGACAAAACACGCTGACGTGCTGAAGCGGGCGCTGGAAAGCACGGCCTGGGATGGTGAATGGTATCGTCGCGGCAGCTTCGACGACGGCACGCCGCTGGGGTCGCGCGGTTCGCAGGAGTGCAAGATCGACTCGATTGCCCAGTCGTGGAGCGTGCTGTCGGGCGAGGGCGATCCGGCGCGGTCGACGACGGCGATGCAGCAGGCGATGAAAATGCTCGTCGACGACGAGCTCAAGATCGTCAAGCTTTTCACCCCGCCCTTTTCCAGGACGGAACAGAATCCAGGCTACATCAAGAGCTACCCGCCGGGTGTCCGTGAAAACGGCGGCCAGTACACCCACGCGGCGACATGGTTCGTTATTGCGCTCGCCGAAATGGGGCGCACCGACGACGCCTACCGCTGTCTCTCGATGCTCAACCCGGTCAACCACGCGCTCGACGAGGCCGCTGCCGAGCACTACCGCGTCGAGCCTTATGTCGTCGCGGCAGACGTCTACGCCGGGCAAGGCAAGGGCGGCCGCGGTGGCTGGACCTGGTACACCGGCTCGGCCGGCTGGCTTTATCGCGCGGCGGTCGAGGGCATCCTCGGCATTGAGCGCAGGGGCGAGCGCGTTCAGTTCAGGCCGAAACTGCCCAGCCATTGGGATGGTTATACAGCAACGCTCAAGGTGCTGGGGGCCGAACTCAGGGTTCGCGTTATCCGCGACGCGAAGGTCAAAGCCATCTCGCTAGAGGTAGATGGTAAAAAGACGAAGGCTTCGGCTTTCAAACCGAAAGCCGGCGACAAGGCTGAGGTGGTCGTCAGGATACCGGCGTAGTTCCAAGGGTTTTAGCGTTTTTGCGCGTCTTGGGGATGCGCGTTGTTTAAGGTTGCTCTAGAAATTCTATTGCGCATGAGCTTTCCCAAAAGCCGATGCAGCCTTTACGGATTCGGACATGACCAGTTGCTGATTAAAATTGCGGCAGTGCTTGCAGCCTGCCACGATTTTGCCGCAGGGCTGACATTTTACCTTTTTTCTCAAACCGTTAGGTGATCACGACAGATTTCGCAGCGTCGCCATCTTTTGTTCGCGAATTGGGAACTGAAGGGGTACACGAGCATTGTTTCGCGACACGTCAACGGGTACGTGTAGAAAATGATGCAGTGCACAATAACAATTTGCCGGAGTAGCTGAAGTGTCCCTTCTGCATATCTACTGGAGAGCGCTTGGTTATCTCGCTGCCGACAGAAAACGCGTAGCGTTTATCTGCGGGGCGAATGTCACGCTGGCCATTATCGCCATCCTTGAGCCGATCATGTTCGGACGGGTGATCGATGCTATTTCGGACGGCGGCTCGGTCTTTTCGACGCTTGCCGTATGGGCCGGTATCGGCGTCTTCAACGTCGTCGCCTTCGTTCTGGTGGCGCGCGGCGCTGACCGCTTTGCCCATGCACGACGCAGCGAGGTGCTTTGCCAGTCATTCGAGCGCGTAATCACCATGCCGCTTTCTTGGCATCATCAGCGCGGCACCTCCAATTCCCTGCATACGCTTCTGCGCGCGGTCGAGACCCTATTCAGCCTCTGGCTCGAGTTCATGAGGCAGCATTTGTCCACTGTCGTCGCACTGGTTCTGCTGGTGCCGACGGCGCTCAGCATGGATATTCGCATGTCGATGGTCCTGCTGGCGCTGGGCGCGCTCTATGTCGGAATCGGGCGGCTGGTGATGCGTCGTACCAGGGCAGGCCAGGCGTCCGTGGAGCGGCATTTTCACCAGGTGTTCGCGCATGTGAGTGACTCGGTCAGCAATGTCGCCGTACTGCAGAGCTACAATCGCATCGGCCACGAGACCGACGCCTTGAAGCGTTATGTCAAGAATCTGCTTGATGCCCAATATCCGGTGCTCGACTGGTGGGCATTGGCCAACGCCTTGCACCGCCTGTCGTCGACCATTTCGATGATGGTCGTGCTGTTGATCGGCTCCTATCTGGTCATGCATGGCCAATTGCGTATCGGTGACGTCATCGCCTTTACCGGCTTTGCAACGCTGCTGATCGCCCGGCTCGACCAGATGTCGGCATTCGCCAACCAGATTTCGGAAGCCAGGGCCAAGCTCGAGGAATTTTACCGCCTCGAGGACTCCGCGGCCGACGCAGCCGAGCCGGACGGGTTGCGTGACCTCGGCAACGTCACTGGTCATGTGCGTTTTGAAAACGTCAGCTTCGAATTCGCCAATTCGGGGCAGGGCGTGAACGACGTGTCGTTCGAGGTCCATGCCGGCCAGACCGTCGCCATCGTCGGTCCGACGGGCGCGGGCAAGACCACGCTCATCAATCTTTTGCAGCGCGTATTTGCGCCGTCCAACGGCCGGATCCTGATCGATGGCATCGATACCCGTACGGTGACCCGCAAGTCGCTGCGCCACTCGATCGCCACCGTGTTCCAGGATGCGGGCCTGCTCAACCGCTCGATCGAGGACAATATCCGCGTCGGGCGCGCCGAGGCGACCTATGATGAGGTCCACGCTGCCGCCAATGCCGCTGCCGCGCAGGATTTCATCCTGTCGAAGAGCAACGGCTACGACACGGTCGTCGGCGAACGCGGGGGACAGCTTTCGGGCGGCGAGCGCCAGCGTATCGCCATCGCGCGCGCCGTGTTGAAGGATTCGCCCATCCTGGTGCTCGACGAAGCGACCAGCGCGCTCGATGTCGAGACGGAAGACCGCGTCAAGGAAGCGATTGACGAATTGCGGCGCGGCCGCACTACCTTCATCATCGCCCACCGCTTGACCACCGTTCGAGATGCCGATCTGGTTGTGTTCATGGACAAGGGCAAGGTGGTCGAAATGGGTGGCTTCGCCGAATTGTCGATGCGCAATGGCCGCTTCGCCAGCCTGCTGCGTGCCGGCGGCCTGCTCAACGACGAGGAAGTCCGCCGCCTCAGCCGCACCATCACGGACGAGGCCGCCTGAGCGGCCAGGCTCGCCCCTTCTCCCTGTCCTGTGGGAGAAGGGAAGGCAGCCTGCGACACCACCACTCGATTGCCCCAAAAGCGTCGCCGGTTTATGTAAAGCCGCATGAGTGACCTGACTTCACGCCTCAGCGGCTGGATGGATTTCGCCAACCCGACGCGGTTTGTCTGGTTGGCCGACAAGGTGGTGCCGTGGCTGGCGACGATCGCCGCACTCATCTTGGCCGCCGGGCTCTATATGAGCTTTGCTGCGCCGGAGGATTTCCAGCAAGGCATCACCGTGCGCATCATGTATATCCATGTGCCCTTCGCCTGGCTGGCCATGATGTGTTTCACGCTGATGGCGGTTTTCGCGTTGGGCACGCTGGTATGGCGCCATCCGCTGGCCGATGTCGCGCTGAAATCGGCGGCACCCATCGGCGCCGTCTTTACAGCACTCGCGCTGATCACCGGCTCGATCTGGGGCAAGCCGATGTGGGGCACCTGGTGGGTGTGGGACGCGCGGCTGACCTCGGTGTTCGTGCTGTTTCTGATGTATCTCGGCATCATCGCGCTGACGCGGGCACTCGACGATGCGGCGCGCGCCGCCTGGGCCGCCGCAATCATCACCCTGGTCGGCTTCATAAACATCCCGATCATCAAGTTCTCGGTCGACTGGTGGAACACGCTGCATCAGCCGGCTTCGGTGTTCCGCATGGGTGGCTCGACCATTGACCCCTCTATGCTGAGGCCGTTGCTGGTGATGGCTCTAGGCTTTACCGTGCTGTTCTTCGCGTTGCATCTGATGGCGATGCGCACGGAAATTCGCCGCCGCCGCGTCATCTCCATGCGCCGAGTCGCGGCGAGGCAGGCAGACAAGCCCGGCTAGGTGGCGCCCTGCTGGCCTTCATCGGCCTCATTTTTTGCCAAATGCCCGCATCGTCCACTGCCGGCGTGACCCGATGGACAATTGCACGTCCTGTTTCATGCACAATTTCTCGATGCCCACGGCTACAATGCCGATCTGACCAAGCTTGGGCAGTACTACCGGCAAGACGATCGCTTGATGCGCCATTGGGCCAAGGTCGTTCCGCTGGCCATCCACGACATGCCCTACGAAGAAACCGTGGCCGATCTCGAAACCCGCGCTCGTGGATCGATCGGATTTCTCGGCGTGGAATGGTACGATGCTTGTCTGCATTTCCACGAAACCGAGCGCACGGTACGAACGCCAGGCCGCTGGCAGGTGCGCCAGCCGATCTATTCGTCCTCTGTAGAGCGCTGAAACTGTACGGCGATGCCCTCGATCCATTGAAGGCTGCACTGGGTCCGCTTGTCCAACTTTGATCAAACGGTCGTTCGGTCCGAACGACGTCGAGCTCACCCCATGCGGCCACGCGCCACCACCGGCAGCGTCTCCAGCACCCGTTCTCCGGCGATCAGGTGGACCTCGTCGAACAGATTGGTGACGACGCAGCAATGGTCGGGCACGATTCGCACGCGGTCGCCGATACGCAGCCTGGCGTCGCCGGAAAGCGTGACGTTGCCGTGCTCTTCGCTGAGGCCGGTGACGGTAGCGCCCGGAATACCCAGCAATTCGCCGAAATCAGGCAGCCCCAGCGTATCGCTGGACAAGGCCTTGCTGCCGGCATCGAGGATGGCCCGTGTCGGCGTCGGATGGCTGACCACCGTCGACAGCACCGTCAACGCGCAATCATCGAGGCTTCCGACGCTTTTGGCGACCTGGTAGCGGTCGAGATAGATGTAGGTGCCCGGGCGGTACTCGGTGACGACGGAAGCCTCGCTCGAGCGCCACATGTCCGGCGTGCCGCCGCTGGAGATGCGCTCGCAGGCAAGGCCGGATGCGGTGAGCGCCTGGCGCGCATCGGCGAGCCACGTCTCGGCCTCGGCAGCGCCGCCTGCTGCCGGATAGGTCATCAGCCCGCCGAAGGCGAGCCCCTTGGCCTTGTCGATCTCTCTGGCCAATGCGACCGCCTCGCTGGCCGACTGGACGCCGCAGCGGCCCATGCCGGTGTCGCATTCCACCAGCACCTGTAGCGGCTGGCCTGGATCGGTGAAGGTGGCGGCGAGCCCGTTAAGCGTTTCCAGGCTGTCTGACGTCACCGACAGCGTCACACGACCGTGCAGCGCCTTGAGGCGCTCCAGCTTCGCCTTGCCCAGAATGTTATAAGGGAGAAAAATGTCGGTGAGGCCGGAATCGGCCATCACCTCGGCTTCACCGATCTTCTGGCAGGTGATGCCGACCGCACCCGCTGCGATCTGCTTCTTTGCCCAGTAAGGCAGTTTGTGGGTCTTGATGTGCGGCCTGAGCTTCAGCCCATGGCGGTCGGCATGGGCCTGCGCTCGCGCTATGTTGGCTTCAGCGCGGGCGGCGTCGATCAGGATCGCCGGTGTATCGAGGTCATCTATGCTGCGCATTGAATGCCACCATCAGGAAACTGGTTGCCGTTATGACCTCGATCGGACCGGATGTCATGAGGCCAGCTCCTGCAGTTTACGTCGACACCGGATCGGCGTTCGGCTATTCGGTTTGGAGATCGCCCAGGCCGACGGGAAGGAAACCACGACCATGAAACGCTCCACCATCAACGACATCATCCGCGACGCCGATGCCTTCATCCGTTCGTTCGGCTACATCATGCCGCCCTTCGCCTATTGGTCGCCGGAAGAGATGAAGACGCGCCGGCAGGATTCGTCGGCCATCTTCTCCTCCCGGCTCGGCTGGGACATCACCGACTACGGCCAGGGCAAGTTTAGCGAACTCGGCCTCTTCCTATTCACCGTTCGCAACGGTCGCTACGAGGACATGAAGAAGGGCATGGGCATGCTCTATGCCGAGAAGATCATGATCTCGCGCAAGGATCAGCTGTCGCCGATGCATCGCCACAACATCAAGGCCGAAGACATCATCAACCGTGGTGGGGGCAAGCTGGTGCTGGAACTGTTCATGCACGATCGCGATGGCGGCATCGATCCGAAGGCCGAGGTATCGGTGCCTGTCGACGGAACCATCCACAGGCTGCCGGCGGGCGGGCTGCTGAAGCTCGATCCAGGCGAGAGCGTGACGCTGCTGCCGGGCGTCTGGCACGCCTTCTGGGCCGAGGGCAAGGATGTGCTGATCGGGGAGGTCTCGACCGTCAATGACGATCTGACCGACAATGTCTTCCGCGAGCCGATCGGCCGCTTTGCAGACATCGACGAGGATGTCGCGCCGCTGCACCTGCTGGTGTCCGACTACGAGAGGTGGGTGGGTTAGGAGCCAGCCTTGCTGCCTTCTAAATTTGCTCGATTGAGGAGCGCGCGGAGTCTGCGCACTTCGGCGATCAGGCGAGGAACATCCTGACGCGCGGCGGCCATGAAATCCTGGTCCGCGACCGTCGCACCGGTCATTTCGATGTCCTCGCCGCGATCCGCCCCTCGGCCGGTCTGGATGAAATTTGACCCGCCGAGGAAGTCCCGGCCCTCGACCCATGATTTCCACGGGCCAGCTTGGGCGCGGCAACTCAGGCTTCCATCTCTTGAAGTTCAAGTTCGGATAGAGATGTGTTCATGGCAGCCTCGTTGGTCCGGCGTTGCTACCGCGCGCGTGCTTGTCGGCCTTGCGGTTGCCGAGCAGCAGCTTCCGCTCGAGATGGGCTCGGAGCTCGCCGTAATACGCCATCAGGAACGGGCGGGCATCATGCGCCTGCGGCGTTGAGCCGATCTTGCGTCCGATCGTTTCAGCCACCGCCCGCAGCGCGAAATAGTCGTCGCGGCGCAGCACTTCCTCCAACTTGTGCAGTTCGGCGATGCCATAGGCATCGAGCTGAGCGTGGCTGAACTGAAAGGCCTTGGCGACCGGATCCTGCCTTGCCGACAGATCCTCCATTAGCGTGCGCTTCGGCGCCTCGACGACCCATGTTCCCGCCAGGAGGTCGCCAATTCGCATGCGGTCGCGATTGAAAAGCGGGAACAGGGCGAACAACAGCGCCCACACCAGTCCGAAGACCGTCGTCAGCGTATCAGCGACGCCGGCCCCGCCGCGCGCCGCGATGATCGACAACGGCAGAAACACCTCGATCTCGCGCATCAGATTGCGGGCGATAACCTGATCGACCGACAGGCCGTCTCCGTTGCGGGACGCCACCCTGATGCCGACAATCCGCTTGCCCGGCGTCGACGCGCGCCGGCCCGCCTCGAAGGCGATGAAATAGACGTTTCGCAGAAAGAAGATAACGATGATCCAGACGATGAAAAGCGGCTGCATTTGACCGGTGCCAAGGCCTCTCACCCCGAACAGCGCGACAATCGTGACCGCGATTGCAGCCGTGGCGATGAACACGACATCGAGCAGGAAAGCGGCAGCCCGTGTGCCGGCGTCGGCCAGCTTTATCTGGAGATCGACACCTTCAGGCGTGATCAGCGAGCGCATTGTCGCCAGGGCGGAGCGTCTAGCGGTCGCCATTCCGCACCACCTGGAAGAGGTAGAAATAGCCGATCCACAGTGCGAGCATACCGCCGCCAATGGCATAGCGCGTGACGTCGCTGGTGATCGTCTGCCTGCCGATGCCCTCGAGCAGTCCGGCAAACAGCAGCATGACCGAAACGCCGACCATCGCTGTCGCCGCGACGCGTCCCGCATGGGCCGCTGCCGTCATGCGGGTCAACTCGCCGGGAAAGGCGATGCGCGTGCCGATGCGCATGCCGGCAGCGCCGGCCAGTGCGATGGCGAACAATTCGGTGGTGCCGTGAATGGCCAGCCAGCCGCCAAGTTCCATGCCAAGCCCCTTTACCCAATAGACTTGGAACAGCGCACCCAGCATGCAGCCGTTGAACAGCATCAGCAGTACCGTCGGCGCGGCGAACGCAAATCCAAGGGCGAAAGCCAGGATTGCGACCTGGACGTTGTGGGTGAAAAGATAGGCCGCAAAGCCTGAGAGAAAGCCATTGTCGCCATCATAAAGCATCCTGCGCAGCAGCTCGGCCGAAGCGTCGGGGCCTCGGCCGGCGGCCAGGCCCGACGGGATGATCGCGTCGAACCAGCTCTTGTCGGACGCTACCAGCCAGGCGCCGGCTCCGATGCCAACAAGCATCAGCGCCACCGACACCAGCGTCTCGCGCCACAAGCCGCGAATGGCACCGGGCCAGTCGTGCAGGAAGAAATCGGCGATGCGCTGCCGCAGCCCGCGACGTGCCCCGTAGAGATAGAAGTAACCTCGCAGCGACAGGGATTCGAGATAGGCGATCAGCGCACTGTCGAGGGATGTCGCTCTGGCCACCGAAAGGGAAGACAATGCCGACCGGTAGAGCAGCGGCAGCGACAGCAGTTCCTCTTCCGATAGCGTCCGCGGCGCGCGTTTCTCGACGCGGTCGAGAAGCGCCTCAAACGCCTTCCAGTCGGCCTCGCGCTCCCGACGGAAGCTGGCCAGCGACTGGCGTACGGCATCGCCGCGTCCAGCATCGCCGGATACCGGCTCAGTCACAACAGATCCTCCCGTTTGAACTGCAGATAGCGCTCGACCAGTGCCGGCCCCAATTTTTGATGGTCGGCTTCGATCACATGTGCACCAAGCAGCCGCAACCGGCCTATGACGACCTGTCTTTCGCGTAACAGCCCGCCGGCAACGACGGCGCGGGCGACATCCTCGCCGGACCGGGACGGCATGTCGGCCAAGCTCTCCAGCTCAACATCCCTGATCATCATGAACAGCACCAGATGCCGCTCGGTGAGCCGGCCGACTGTGCGCAGCATCAATTCCGCGCTGATCGGATCGGCGAAATCCGTGAAGATGATCACCAGCGAGCGTCGGTCGAGCCGCGCCGCAAGCGTGGTCAGCGCCAGGGTGAAATTGGTCTCCTCGTTGGAATAGTCGATCTCCGCCGCCCGCTTCTGGATCATCGCGAAGCTGGCGGAGCCGCGCACTGCGCCGCTGGCGACGCGCGGCCGCGCATCGAAGCTGAACAGGCTGACCATGTCGCCGCCCTTGAGCGCAATGAACGCCGACAGCAGCGCGGCCGCCACCGCTCGGTCCACCTTCGGCACACCGTCGACCGGCTCGCACATCAAGCGTCCGCTGTCGATGGCCAGCACGATGTTGTTGTTCTCCTCGATGCGGAACTCGCGCGCCAGAAGCCTGCCGTGGCGGGCGCTTCGCTTCCAGTCAATCATCCGCCGGCCCATGCCGGGCTGATAGTCCTTCAGCGCCTCAAATTCCCGGCCCAGGCCGGCCCGGCGCTGGGCGTGCCCGTCGGGCAAGGCCTCGCGTTGCAGCAGCGTGATGGCCTGCTCGCGGGCGCTGCGGACATCGGGCAACACAGCCACCTTGCTTTCCATCTGCAGGACGACCTGGTTCCAGACCAGTCCGAACGGCCCGCGCCAGCGCACCCACAGACGATCGAAGCTGGCGATGCCGCGCCGCAGCGCCTGGAACCCAAGGTCGAGCGATCCGCCGTCGCTGGTCGGAGCCAGGGATCCACCTGTTCCGCCCATCGGTGCCAGGCGCTCATCATGGCCGACGCGCGCCTCCAGGGTCGGCGTCCGGCTGGAAAAACGGGCGGCGACATGGACGGTGAATTCCCCGCCGACGCCGACCTGCGGCGGCGCGTGGAGGCTGGCGGTCAGCGATGCCCGCCCGCGTCCTGCCGCGGCGTCCACCGCCAGGAAGGCGAGCAGCACGCAGATCCACAGCAAACCGAGATACCACAGTGACGGCAGCGCCAGCGCGACCAGGAAGGCCGGTACCGCGCCCGCCGCCGCCGTCCAAACCGCTCGGCCGCTCGGATAGATCAACGTGGCGCTTCCGTCTGGTCGACTAGGTCGGATACGATCTGCTCGACCAGCCGGCCATCGATCTGCGCGGCCGGCGACAGGATGACGCGATGGCGCAGCGCCGGCACCGCCAGCGCCTTGACGTCGTCGGGGATCACATATGCGCGCCCGTCCAGCGCCGCTCGCGCCCGTGCCGCCCTGGCCAGCATGGCGCCCGCGCGTGGACTGGCACCAACCTCCAAATCGGCGGTGTCGCGGGTGGCGCGCACCAACGCCGCGATGTAGCCGACGACGTCGTCGACAAGGGTCACGGAGCCGACGGTGGCGAGTGCGCTCTCCAGTGTCTTGCGATCCGCCTGGGCCTTGATGCCGTATTGCGCGATGTCGTGCGAGGCTGAGCCGCCGCCGTGATGGATGATGATGGCCCGTTCCTCCTCGGGGCCGGGATAGCTGACCCGGTGCTTGAACAGGAAGCGGTCGAGCTGTGCCTCGGGCAGGGGGTAGACACCCTGATGCTCGATCGGGTTCTGGGTCGCGACCACCATGAAGTTGCGGCCCAGCGAATGCGTGGTGCCGTCGAAGGTGACCGCATGCTCCTGCATCGCCTCCAGAAGTGCTGCCTGTGTCTTGGGCGGCGTGCGGTTGATCTCGTCGGCAAGCAAAAGGTCGCAGAAGATCGGACCGCGCGTCAGCGTGAACTGTCCGGTCTGGAAATTGTAGATGTTCGATCCGACGATATCGCCGGGCATCAGGTCCGGCGTGAACTGGATGCGTCCGTATGCGACACCCAGAGCCTGCGCGAAGCAGCGTGCGGTCATTGTCTTAGCCGTGCCCGGAGGGCCTTCCAGCAGGATATGCCCGCCGGCGAACAAGGCGGTCAGCATCAGGTCGACCGTGTCGTGCTGCCCGGTGATCGCTTTGGCCACTTCTTCCCTGATCCGTGTCGCCAGGGCCTTCACATCATCGACGTTCACCGAGCCTCCTTGCCGTCCAATCGTGCAGCTGTTTCGCTGCCACGTGCATTTGCGTCAGATTCTTCGCTTCGCCGACGGCCTGCGCCCGCGTGGTGAATCCTCTGGTCTCGTTCTTGTCGCGGGAATCGAGCCAGTGGTCGAGCGCTTCTCCTTGCAATCCCTGCGGTGCTCCCAGCAAAGCGCCGGCGCGCACACGCGCCAGGGCCGCGTAACGGCCTCCCAGTTCCTCGAGCCGCCCGGCGCGCCGCAACAGCATCGCCGTCGTATCCACCAGCGCGCGCTTGCCAAAGGCAATGGCGCGCAATTCGGCGCGCGGTGTGCCGAAACGGCCGAGGCCGTGCAGGAAAGCCAGCGCCGCCGCAGCCAGGATCGTCAGTGTCAGCGCCAGAAATGGCGGTTCGACCAGGAGCTTGGCAAGGTCGTACTTTCGCCCCGCGCCATGCAGCGTGAGATCGAACATGACCTTGCCCTTTTCGGGCTGCAGCAATGCAATCAGGTCGAGCGCGGCTGCCGCCTGGTCCGCGTCCTTAAGAGCGGCGTTGTTGATCAGATCGGGGTCGGTCAGGATGTAAAACGGCTTGCCATCGACTTCGGTGAGCACAGCCTTGTCGTTGCCGGCTGCTATCATTGGATACTCGTCGGCCACCCACTGCAATTCATCGGGGGCGGTAACGAGTCGGCCTTCGATGTCGAGCTCCTGCACCGTGCCTTGGCCGACGCCGATCTTTGCATTGGCGATGCGGCCGAGCCATTGGTTCACCACCGCATCGGGCAATCGCCCGAATTTTATGTTCCATCCTTCGTGCTCCTCCAGCGGCAGGGTCTGCCATTTGGGCAGGACGAAGAGGGTATCCTGGTCCTGCCGAAGTTCGAGAATGTGGTCGAGCGCCGCGGGATCGCTCTCGGGCGAAATGGTGACGATCAGCAGCATGTCGGTGCCGAGATCCTGATCGGTCCGCGCCATGGCTGGCGTCTCGCCGGTGAGCCGCAACCATTCCGCCAGGCCGGCATAGCCGACGCCGCTTTTCGACAACGGCGTGGCGCCGCCATTGCCGGGTTGCCGGAAGTCGGGCGCATAGGTGGACAGCAGGAAGAAACCCGCTGCCGCAAGCAGGCTGGCGAAAATGCCCCAGAACAGCGTTCTTCGATTGAACGGCTCCTGCGCCCCTGGTTCGAGCGTCGCGGCACTCATATCCACGCATCCCGGAAGACGAACCGCTCATAGGCGCCGCGTGCTTGGCGCCAGCCTTCGGCGCCGACTGGCCTGCGCGCGAACAATGCGGCTTCGACGATGCGTGCGATCTCGGAAAACGCCGCACGGGCCTTGGCGGGAACCGAAGCAGCAGCGGCGATGTCGCGCGCCGTGAGCGACGGGCGCAGGAAATCAGGCAGCCGGCCGGCAATATCGGCGACGCTGCGGCGAAGCAGGAGATGAACCGCTTCGTCATAGTCGCCTCGCGCGGCCAGCGCGTCGGCTTCCGACAGCAGGATCTGCGCGGCGCCGGCGTCGGGACGCCATGCTTCTTCCACCTCGGTTTCGCGCCGCGCGCGCTGCCAGGGCAGACGCCAGGCGATACCTTTCATCTCGAGGAAGACCAGGAGCAGGATGATCGCGGCACCTGATATCACCGCCCCCCAGAACAGATAGATCATGTAGGGACCGAGCGACGACAACAGGTCCAGCAGCGGCTTCAGCCAATCAGGTGGCTGGGGTGGCGCATAGGCCGGCAGGTCGAACTGGATCGACCTATCCGAGATCAACTGCTCATGCGCTTTTGCCAGCCATTCGGCTTCCGCTGTGCCTGGCTGTGCCACTGCCAACCCGCTCCCCTGCAACCTGTGGTTCCCCAGCCGACACTGGCAATGCACAACGGCAATTGCAAGTGGACTAGACGCCGACCTCCAATGTTGGCACATTTAATGCGGGGATCACCAGCCGATATGCGGTGATTGAGCGGGGGACGCGTCATGGTTTCAACGACATTGGAACGGCCGGGCAAGTTTCGCATCGGCAGGGTTTTCAACGACAGCTTTGCCGTCATCAGCCGCAACCCGGGTCTGTTGGTCGGACTTGCGGCATTGTTTTCGGGGTTGCCAACTCTTGTTTTTCAACTTTGGGCGTTGAGCCGGCTGGCACCCTTTACCGCCGCGGACCCAGCTGCCTCCTTCGACCCGAGCACTCTCGGCGAACCGAATTTGATGGCGAGCTATTCCGCGATCACGATAGGCTTCGGGCTGGTCTCCTACATCCTGTCGCTGTTGCTCCAGGCATCGCTGGTGCGTGCCACCATCGAGGACTTGAATGGCAAGCAGCCGTCGTTCGGTGACTGCGTCGCGAAAGCAGTTTCCTTTCTCTTGCCGACGTTCGCCATTGCCCTGTTGGTTGGTTTAGGCGTGGTCCTCGGTCTTATGCTTCTTATTGTGCCTGGCATCATGCTGGCGCTGCGTTGGTCGGTCGCGGTGCCGGCGCTGGTGCAGGAGCGGCTCGGCGTGTTCGGCTCGATGGCGCGCAGCCGCGATCTGACCAAGGGAAGCCGCTGGGCGCTGTTCGGCCTTTTCGTTATCCTGATCATTATCGTGATTGCCATCCAGTTGGCGCTCGGCACCGCAACCGCCCTGTTTGGATGGGGGGTGATGGGTGCTGTGGTGGATGCATTGGTGACGAGTGTGACATCAATGGTAATGTCGATCGCCACCGCGGTCTGCTATGTCGAGTTGCGGCAAGTTAGGGAAGGCACCAGCGTCGACGAACTGGCGGAGATCTTCTCCTGACGCGAGAGGTCGCTCCCGCCCTACCACATCATGAACGAAACGACGTCCGCGTCGGAGACCTTGCCTGCCATCACATCGGCGATCGCCTGATCGACGATGGCCGCGCCCTCTCTCGCGGATGTCCACAATGGTTACCCGGTGCTGCTGTCGGAAATGACCCCGACGAGCCGCGCGACCTGTTCGGGATGCTGCTCAGGGCGGCATCGGCGAAGACTGCGCAGCCGGCGTTGTAGCGCCGGCGGGTAGCATTCCCGGCGGCAGGGGTGACAGAGGCAGACAAATCTCGTATACTGACATAAAGATGTCTTTATGTCGCTAAAGCGCGACTGTCGCCTTGAGGATTGAAAGTGTCGCAAAACCCTTCATCGCTCGACGACCTGTTCGGTCCTGTCGCGGCAAAGCCCGACGGCTCGGAAGTGCTTGCGGCGCTGACGGCGGCGGCGCACGAACGTATCCTCATCCTCGACGGTGCCATGGGCACGCAGATCCAGGGCCTGGGTTTCGACGAGAACCATTTCCGTGGCGAAAAATTTGCGGATTGCGCCTGCCATCAGCAGGGCAATAACGACCTGCTGATTCTGACGCAGCCCAAGGCGATCGAGGAGATTCACTACCAATACGCCGTCGCCGGGGCAGACATCCTTGAAACCAACACCTTCTCCTCGACCTCCATCGCCCAAACGGATTACGGCATGGAGGACGCGGTCTATGCGCTGAACCGCGACGGTGCGCGGCTGGTGCGCAGGGCAGCCGTGAGGGCTGAGCAGGAGGACGGCAAGCGTCGTTTCGTTGCCGGTGCGCTGGGGCCGACCAACCGCACCGCCTCGATGTCGCCGGATGTCAACAATCCCGGCTACCGGGCCGTGACGTTCGACGAACTGCGCCTTGCCTATGGCGAGCAGCTGCGCGGTCTCATCGACGGCGGCGCCGACATCATCCTGATCGAGACCATCTTCGATACGCTGAACGCCAAGGCGGCGATCTTCGCTTGCAACGAAATCTTCATCGAGAAGGACGTGCGTCTGCCGATCATGATCTCTGGCACGATCACCGACCTGTCCGGCCGCACGCTGTCCGGCCAGACGCCGACGGCTTTCTGGCATTCGGTTCGTCACGCCAACCCATTCACGATAGGCCTCAATTGCGCGCTGGGCGCCAAAGCCATGCGCGCGCATCTCGACGAGATTTCCGGTGTCGCCGACACTTTTACCTGCGCCTATCCGAATGCCGGCCTGCCCAATGAATTCGGCCGTTATGACGAAAGCCCGGAGTTCATGGCCGCGCAGATCGAGGAGTTCGCGCGCGACGGCCTGGTCAATATCGTTGGCGGCTGCTGCGGCTCGACGCCGGACCACATCCGCGCCATCGCACAGGCGGTGAAGAAATATCCGCCGCGCGCCGTTCCCGCCATCGAACCGAAGATGCGCCTTTGCGGGCTCGAGCCATTTACGCTGACCGACGAGATTCCCTTCGTCAATGTCGGCGAGCGAACCAATGTCACCGGCTCGGCCAGGTTCAGGAAGCTGATTACGGCGGGCGACTATGCCGCCGCGCTCGAAGTCGCCCGCGACCAGGTCGCCAATGGCGCGCAGATCATCGACATCAACATGGACGAAGGCCTGATCGATTCGAAAAAGGCGATGGTCGAATATCTCAACCTGATCGCCGCCGAGCCGGATATCGCCCGCGTTCCCGTGATGATCGACAGCTCCAAATGGGAGATCATCGAAGCCGGCCTGAAATGCGTGCAAGGCAAGCCGCTGGTGAACTCCATTTCCATGAAGGAAGGCGAAGCGGCCTTTCTGCACCATGCGAAGCTCGTCCGCGCGTACGGCGCGGCGGTGATCGTCATGGCCTTCGACGAGGATGGCCAGGCCGACACCCAGGCGCGCAAGGTCGAAATCTGCACCCGCGCCTATAAGCTGCTGACCGAGCAGGCCGGATTCCCGCCCGAGGACATCGTTTTCGACCCGAACATCTTTGCCATCGCCACCGGCATCGACGAGCACAACAATTACGGCGTCGACTTCATCGAAGCCGCCAGGCAGATCACCGCGACGCTTCCCCGTGTCCACATATCGGGTGGCGTGTCGAACCTCTCCTTCTCGTTTCGCGGCAACGAGCCGGTGCGCGAAGCCATGCACGCCGTGTTCCTCTACCATGCCATCCAGGCGGGCATGGACATGGGCATCGTCAACGCCGGGCAGCTTGCCGTTTACGACGCGATCGATCCGGAACTGCGCGAAGCCTGCGAGGATGTCGTCAACAACCGTCAGCCGAAGGGCGGCGGCACGGCGACCGAACGCATGCTGGAACTTGCCGAACGCTTCAAGGGCACGGCCGGCAAGGAGGCGCAGGAACGCGATCTCGCCTGGCGCGACTGGCCGGTCGAGCAGCGCATTTCGCACGCACTGGTCAACGGCATCACCGAATTCATCGACCAGGACACGGACGAAGCACGACGTGCCGCCGAGCGGCCGCTGCATGTCATCGAAGGTCCTTTGATGGCAGGAATGAATGTCGTCGGCGACCTGTTCGGCGCAGGAAAAATGTTCCTGCCGCAAGTGGTGAAATCCGCCCGCGTCATGAAGCAGGCCGTTGCCGGCCTGCTTCCGCACATGGAGGCGGAGAAGCTGGCGAACGCCGCCAATGGCGTCGACACCGGCGAGCGCCAGACCGCCGGAAAAATCCTGATGGCGACGGTGAAGGGCGATGTCCACGATATCGGCAAGAACATCGTCGGAGTGGTTCTGGCCTGCAACAATTACGAGATCATCGACCTCGGCGTCATGGTGCCGGCGGCGAAGATCCTGCAGACGGCGCGCGAGCAGCAGGTCGACATCATCGGCCTATCCGGCCTGATCACGCCTTCGCTCGACGAGATGGCGCATATGGCCGCCGAGATGGAGCGCGAAGGTTTTGACATTCCGCTGTTGATCGGCGGCGCGACGACCAGCCGCGTGCATACGGCGGTAAAGATTCATCCGCGCTATATCAGGGGCCAGACGGTCTACGTCACCGATGCCAGCCGCGCGGTCGGCGTGGTGTCGGCACTGCTGTCGAACGAGACCAAGGGCGGCTATGTCGACAATGTTCGTGCCGAATACAAGAAGGTTGCCGATGCGCACGCGCGCAGCGAAGCCGACAAGCAGCGCCTGCCGCTCGTCAAGGCGCGTGCCAACGCCCACAGGATCGACTGGTCGGCCTACGCGCCGCCGAAGCCGTCCTTCCTCGGCGTGAAAGTCTTCGAAGGCTGGGATCTGGCCGAGCTCGCGCGCTATATCGACTGGACGCCGTTCTTCCAGACCTGGGAGCTGAAGGGGCGTTACCCGAAAATCCTCGACGACGAGGCGCAAGGACCGGCGGCACGCCAGCTCTTCGAGGACGCCCAGGCGATGCTGGCGAAGATCATCGCGGAAAAATGGTTCGCGCCGAAGGGCGTCATCGGCTTCTGGCCGGCCAACGCTGTCGGCGACGACATCAGGCTGTTCACCGACAACGTGCGATCGCAGGAACTGGCGACCTTCTTCACGCTGCGCCAGCAGCTGACCAAGCGCGACGGCAAGGCGAATGTCGCACTCTCGGATTTCGTCGCGCCTTTTGACAGCGGCAAGGCCGACTATCTCGGCGGCTTCATCGTCACCGCCGGCATCGAGGAAGCGGCAATCGCCGAGCGTTTCGAGCGGGCGAACGACGACTACTCGTCGATCATGGTCAAGGCGCTGGCCGACCGTTTCGCCGAAGCCTTCGCCGAGCGCCTGCACGAACGCGTGCGCAAGGAATTCTGGGCCTATGCCCCGGATGAGGATCTGGCGCCGGACGAGCTGATCGGCGAACCCTATCGCGGCATCCGCCCGGCGCCCGGCTATCCGGCGCAGCCCGATCACACCGAGAAAGCGACGCTGTTTCGCCTGCTCGACGGCGAGCGCAATGCCGGCGTCAGCCTGACCGAAAGTTTTGCGATGTGGCCGGGCTCGTCGGTGTCCGGCATCTACCTGTCGCATCCCGAAAGCTATTATTTCGGCGTGGCCAAGGTCGAACGCGACCAGGTCGAGGATTACGCGCGCCGCAAGCGCATGCCGCTCGCCGAGGTCGAACGCTGGCTCGGCCCGATCCTCAACTATGTGCCGGCAAAGGGACTTGACGCGGCCGCGTGAAATCGTGCCGCGAGACCGATAGGCGAAAAGCCGGCGCCTCAATGACAGCAGCCCTTGCCCTGATTGCACGTTCGTTCTGCACGGATGCCTGATTGGCACGTCCGCTTTGGCCGGCGCGGTAATGAGCCTGGCCTGCAGCGGCAATGGTGCACCGGCCCGCCTTGGATTGACGCGCGATCCTTAAGCTGCAAAGTATATTAACGTTCTGTTTACCAAATATTAGTCTCGGCAGGGACTGGGGGGGCAATTTGGAACCGTTTCTGGGTGCGAACCGCCTTAATTGGGATGATCGGGCCGAACTGCATTCGACCGACACAACGGGCAGCTACCACATAGAAAAGGTGCTGGCAGGCGGATCCAATCTCTATGAGTTGGAAACGCGCGAGGTCGGTGACATTCTCGGCAAAGATATCGTCCATCTGCAATGTCATATCGGGCTCGACACAATCAGCTTGAAGAATCTGGGCGCGGGCAGCGTGACCGGCCTCGACTTTTCACCGACAGCGATCGCAGCGGCGCGGGATTTCGCTGCAAAGGCAGGGACTAATGTGCGCTTCGTGGAGGCGCCACTGTTCGAGGCAGTCGAGGCGCTCGGCCGAACCTTTGACATCGCGTACGTTACCTGGGGTTCGGTAAACTGGCTGGACGACGTGTTCCGCTGGGCGCGGGTGGTTGCCGATCTGCTGCGCCCCGGCGGCCGGCTCTATCTGGCCGAGGGCCATCCATTGATGTTCCAGTGTGACCGCAAGGCTGCGGCGCTGGAGTTCAAGCATGACTGGCGAACGCCAATAGCTCGACCACTCGCATGGAACGAGGAACTCACCTATACCGGCGACGACCGCATCTTGAAGCATCCTCGCTACTATGAGTGGATTCATCCGGTCAGTGACGTGGTGAACGCGCTGATTTCAGCTGGGCTGACGCTTGATTTTCTCAATGAGCATGACACGGTTTCGTGGCAGCACTTTTCATTTGCCGTGAGGGCCGGCAAGGATATGTACGGCTTGCCAGAGAACTCCCCCAAGATCCCGATGGCCTATTCCATTGGCGCGACCAAGCGTAGCGTCGGCAAGATACCATACCTTGTTACCCCCAAGACGATTGAGGGCCACTAATCCTGCTCTTATTCCAGTTTTTGCATTGTCCTCTCGTCGATCTGATGCCGGAAAAGTGAGCACGGTTATCCCTCCACGAGGGCAACCCAAGCACCTTCAGCGACTGCAGGCAATTCTAAGGTGCCAGCGTGCCGCAGGTCTGTTCCAACCACTCCGGCGGCACCGGGCGATCGGAAGTGCAAAAATTTTAGGACCCGTGAAGGTCAAAATTAAATATTGATAGCTAATATTCCTTGGTCGGGTTGTCCGAGAACCTGAATAGCAGCTGAGGAATCGCCTATTGGCTCTTTTCCGCGCTAGGTTCGGCGGTATTAAGAAGGCTGTTTTTTCGTCGGCAAATATCCCGGCGGCAATGGCGGTGATAGTTATTGCCGTTGGCGCAGCGTTCGCGGACCACCAGAACAAAATCGTCTCGGATCAAGCCGCCCGTGCGGATGTCCTGGCCAAAGTCAATCTTATCCGCGCGAAGCTTGAAGGTAACATCAACGGAAACCTTCAACTGGTGCAGGGACTGGTCGCGGCGGTCGTGACTGAGCCCTATATGGGACAGCAACGCTTCGCCTCGCTCGCGAGCAGCCTGTTTCGCGGGGGCTCGCAATTGAAAAATATTGCCGGCGCGCCCGATCTGGTCATTTCCCTGATGTACCCGATGGAGGGCAACGAGAAGGCGATAGGCCTCGATTACCGCAAGGACGAGCGGCAGCGTGTCGCCGCGCTAAGGGCGCGAGACGAGCGCGAGCTCATTCTTGCCGGGCCCGTCGACTTGAGGCAGGGAGGGCAAGGCTTCGTCGGTCGTATTCCGGTTTTTGTACGGAGTGCGGGCAACACCGAAAGGTTCTGGGGCATCATTTCGGCCGTTGTCGACGTTCAGCTCCTTTATAAGGCGAGCGGCCTGCTTGACGATGATCTCGGGATTGACATAGCGCTGATCGGTAAGGACGCTCTCGGTCCAAGTGGAGATCAATTCTTCGGCCATGAGGGCGTCGCCAAAAGCAATCCGGTGACAGCCGACGTTCTGCTCCCGTCCGGTTCGTGGCGGATCGCAGCCATTCCCAAAAACGGCTGGCCTTCGACGCCCGACAACGCGTGGTCCTTGCGCGCAATCATGGCGGTGGCTGGGGCGTTGGTTGTGATCCCATTCCTGGTTGCGGGTCGCCTGATTGGCGAGAGACAGCGCAACTATGCGGAACTGAGTCGATTGTCGAGACGCCTGGAACTCGCTCTGGAAGCGTCAGCTATTGGCGTTTGGGAACACGATCTCGCGACCAACGAACTTACGTGGGACGACCGCGTCAATGAAATATACGGCAAACCGACTGGGGAGCACCGCGGCTACCTGGACTGGGCGGGAGCAATTCACCCGGATGATTTGGCTGGCGCCCACGCCGATTTCGACAGCGCGATGGCCGTCGGCGGGCCATATTTGTCGGAGTACCGGATCATTCGGCCGGATGGCGAGATTCGCCATGTCCGATCCAAAGCGATAATTTACCGCGTCGCAAACGACACCCCAAAAATGATTGGTGCCGAATGGGATGTGACAGCCGATGTCCTGCTGAACAAGGACCTGGTTCGCGCAAAACAGCTTTCCGAGTCGAAAAATGCAGAACTCGAGTCGGCCAAGGCGCGCATAGAGCACATTGCGCTCCACGATTCGTTGACCGGTTTGCCCAACCGGCGTTACCTCGACCAAGTGCTGGAAGATTACGCAGCAAACGCCAGGCGCGACGGCGGGTATGCGGCACTGCTTCACATAGATCTGGATCGGTTCAAGCACATCAACGATACGCTTGGCCACGCCGCAGGCGACGCAATGCTTGTTCACGCGTCAACTGTCCTCCGATCCAAGGTCGATGGTGAGGGATTCGTCGCTCGGATCGGAGGAGACGAATTCATCGTCCTGTGCGTGGTGCATGACGATGTCAAGCAACTGGCGCTGCTCGCTGACCGGGTCATCAGCCAGATGCGCGAACCCGTCTACTATCAGGGCCATCGATGCCGTTTTGGCGTGAGCGTGGGAATTGCAGTCGACAACGGAAAAGATGTCGAAGCCAAACACCTGCTGGTCAACGCTGACATCGCACTTTACCGAGCAAAGAGGCGTGGGCGCAATCGATACGAATTCTTCACCGAGGCGATGCAAAGCGAAATCGTCGACACGAAACGGATTGCCGACGAAATTCTCGGCGGCCTTGAGCGCAACGAGTTCATTCCCTTCTACCAGCCGCAATTTGACGCAAAAACGCTCGAAATTGTTGGGGTTGAGGCGCTGGCGCGATGGAGACATCCGGAGAAGGGTATTTTGGCGCCCGATGTATTCCTAAGGATTGCGGAAGAACTGAATGTCGTCTCGATCATCGATCGAACCATATTACAGCAATCGCTTTTGGATTTCGAAGGGTGGTCTGCTGCGAATCTTCACATTCCGCGGGTGTCAGTCAACGTTTCGGCGCGCCGCCTTCAAGATGAGGAACTCATAAAGAGTCTTAGGAAGCTGAATATCAAGAAAGGAACGATTTCGTTCGAACTCGTTGAGTCAATTTTCCTTGACGAAAATGATGATTTTGTTACCTGGAATCTTGAGCAGATAAAAGAGCTCGGCATTGACGTAGAAATAGACGATTTCGGTACGGGCTATGCCTCAATAGTCAGCTTGCTCAAGCTGCAGCCTCGCCGGCTGAAGATAGATCGCCAGCTGGTCATCCCAATTGTCAAATCGCCGCAACGAAGGCAGGTCGTCTCGTCGATCATTGAAATCGGCAAATCCCTGGGTATTGAGGTCGTAGCGGAGGGTGTCGAGACGATGGAGCATGCACAGACACTCAAGAGCTTGGGCTGCGACATACTGCAGGGTTATGCCTTCGGGCAGGCGTTGGATTCCGACGGACTAAAGGCCTTTGTTCGATCTCGGCGTCTGCGCACGGCCAGCTGACTGTTGACGTCCGCCTCAAGGCCTCCGGCAGGGGAGCCGATCTGCACACACACGACGAGGCTTGTACGGCAGCGGTGTATGACTGGCTTGGTGCGTGAATATGTCTTTCGACCGGTTCAGTCTCGGCGATGGATACGCATCTCGATGATGCTGCTCTCCACTAGCGACTGCACTCCTGCGCTTCCAATGCCTGAAGCGTAATCGGCGAATGCCCAGATGCCCACGTTGAAGGTGTATTCGCCCGGGTCGATTCGTCCTCCCATGCCACCGGGGAATACGCTCGTGAAGCCAGTCCGAACGCTCTCATTCTCTGAGAGGCCGCTCACGCGTCTGCGCCACAACGGAAAGGTGCCCGCCATCAAGACCTGGCCGCCCTTCATGAAAGTCGTCTCCAGGCCACCCTCCGAGGTGGCGCTCGCACCAATGCCGCGTGCCCAAATGGCGAAGGAATGGCGCGATGAGCGCGGCGCGAACAACTCGACGGCGATCGGACGATCGGTCCGCACGATGCAGCCGACGCCGATGTGTGCGTGGACAAAACGGCTGGCGCCGCCCGCGACCCCGCCGCCGGCCCGCGCATCCACGCCGAGGCGTCCCCTTTGGTCGCCGCTCTGGCTGAACGGAGGGGCCCCTCCGTTGTGATGCCATCTCCAGGCGAAGTCGTAGGGAGGAAGCCGCTGCTCGACGCTGCTGTCAGTCGGCGACGCAGGGATCACGTGATCGCGCCCTCCGCCAGGTGGGCCCCGCAGGCGCAGGCGGTCCTTAGCCTTGAATGGCCGCACGCCGACCCCTTCGGGCGCCTCTGCAACTCCGGGGTCCGCTCGGATCAGCTTCGCAAGGCGCGCCGTGATCGCGTCATGCAGCTTGTCCTCCTCGGCCGCTCGCTCGCGCGCGGCGTCGACCTCCGCACGCGTGCGCTCCGCCGCCGACGCGATCGACTGCTCGACTGTTTCGCGCTGACCGGGCGCCAGGCTCGCACTGAAGTAGATTTCGATGCCGTCAGGCATGGCGAAATCCCCCCGTTCGAACGCTTGAGCTTAAGACCACGATTTTGGTGCCGGCGAAGCGATGGTCAAGCGGAAAAATCAGCGATCTCTAATGTATTTCTGGGCAGTGGGGTGCCAGCTTGCGCTTCCCCGCTGCGGGTCGGGCCTAATCCGATCGCGCCCGCTCTCCGCCAGAGGCGCGGGCCTTTTTTCATTCGTTCGGCCGATGCGCCTGCCATGGCGAAGATAGCATCGAGAGTCCGTTTGCTGTTCTAAGCGGCGGCTTTCCAGAATTACTGATGCGCGCAGCGTGCACCGGAGATGGGTCGCCGAGGTGCCGAGGTCGAAACGGGTCCATTCCCTTCTCATAAGTCTCCCGGCGACCCCGGGCCGATTGAAGAAGTTGCGCTGGCACGAGTGTGGGGAAACGCAACCGTTGTGATTGGCAAGGTAGCGGCGGTATGTTTTAAGATTCTAATTTGAGGTATGCTAATATTTCGGCGAGGAGACGGGGCCTCTGGCATGATCGATTCAGACGTGTTCGACTTTGTCGAACGCTGCAGGAAACACACAGCTACCGGGGCGCTGCTGAGTGACCTGCTCGAGACCGTGAGGAATCTCGGCTTCGAGCACCTCATCCTTAGCGGCGTGCCGCTCGGTGGGCAGAAGCTTGCACCGATGGTTGAACTGAATGGCTGGCCGGCCGGCTGGTTCGAACGCTATGTCGAAGCCGAGCATGCCGCAGTTGATGGTGTTTGCATCTACTCGGCAAAGACCTTGAAGCCGTTCCTTTGGTCCGAAGTCCCGGCAAAGTGGTCAGACACAGAAGGCTCACGACGCGTCGCCGGCGAGGCGACGGAGTTTGGCATCTGGAGCGGCTTCGCCGTGCCGATGCTCAGCGTTCACCACTGGCAATCCGTGCTGTCGTTTGCCTCTTCGGCCAAGTGCTGCACGCTCTCGCCGCGCCATCAAGTGCAACTGGTTACGATGGCAGTCTACGCCGGCATGTCGATCCAAGCTTTGTCGAATGAAGATGACGGCGGCGAGGGCCTGCTGACCGACCGGGAAAAAGAGGTGCTCTTGTGGGCTGCGGCCGGCAAGACATCGTCGGAGACATCCCAAATCCTTGGCCTGACCGAGCGCACGGTCAAATGGCACTCCACACGGGCCAGGGAAGCTTTTGGCGTCGTATCGACTACGCAAGCGGTGGTCGAGGCAGTGCGCCGACGTTTGATCCATCCCTAAACGCGTCAACTGTCCCATCGGACAGGTGACGTATATTAGCGCGACTGCGAATATCCCTTTGAGAACGATCGGGGGATCGCGCCATGATAACGGCCCACGTAGTCAATGCGCATAACAAGCATCTCTATGAAAACGAATTCGACGAGTTTCTGCGCCGGCGGCACGATTTCTTCGTGCATCAAAAACACTGGCGCCCTCCGAGCCCGGACGGTCGCGAACTAGACCAATTCGATACGGACGCAGCGACCTACTTGCTGGGTATTGAAGAAGGTCGCGTCGTGACCTCGGCTCGATTGATCCCAACGAGCGAGCCGCACATGGTCTCGGAGGTCTTTTCTCACATGTGCGAAAAATCGGGCGTCCCCAGGCGTCCCGATTGGGCCGAATGGACCCGCACCTTCGTCGTTCCGGACAAACGCTCGACCGGGTTGCGAGGCACGCTGACGCAGCTGTGCTGCGCGGTGATGGAATACGCCCTCGACGAGGGTCTCAGCGCCGTCGGCGGCGTTCAGGAAACCTATTTCATGCCCCACCACGGCGCGCTCAAATGGCGGGCCGAGCCGATGGGGATGGCCAGGGAAGAAAACGGCGAGTGGTACATCGTCGCTTATATCGAAGTGAATGAAGCGGCGCTGGCGAGTGTGCGGAAGATACTTGGGATTGAGCGTTCGCTGCTGGCGAGGCGAGGTAGGCACGTGCCATTTATAAACAATAACCAGATGGCGGAACGCGCCCTATTGTCAGGGACAGGGTAGCTACCAAGAATTCATCGAATGTGAGGGAGGGCTATGCAATCGCTTATTTATTCAGTTGACCAAGTACACGTTGATGGGCCGGTAGTAATAGCCGACAATCCCCCAGCATCCGCCAGCATCCGCCAGCATCCGCCAGCATCCGCCAGCATCCGCCGGAATGAGCCATGCACTTGGGCGCAGTACAGCGGCCAATCTCAACGCAGAAAAAGTGCCGCGGTCGTTGCGTAGCCATAGACCGCTGATGGAATGGCACTCAGCAATGGCAGCTTGGCAGCGAGAATCAGCACTACGATATCGCTAGTAGACATACTAGGCGTATCCAGGGAACCGCAATGAAAATTAAAACATAGAACGACAAGATGAAAATGAAAATCGTTACTGCGCTAGTTTGTTTGATCGTGTGCTCATCAGCGCTCGCGCAAGAACAGAAGATGGAAGAGACTCCGCCGAACAATACGGCTGTGACCGGAATGGGAGTTGTTATTGCCACGTCTGGACCATCGACAGGACCATCGACAAATGGCAATAGCACCGGATTGAGCCAAAGCGTTTGTCAGCCAGGCGAGTACGCGGTCGGTGTGGAAGCGGATGGCGCAGATTCCAAAATTCGATATTGCATTGGATGCGTAGCACGTCTGAGAGTCATCTGTCAGAGAATGCCATGAAGAAAGAGGATGGCGGCTCTGCAGCCTGCTTGGACCGCCATGCCCCGGAAAAGTGTTCCGGATGCAATTTTTTTTAACGTCGCCTAAGTGCTTGTTTTTATTCATAGGTAGTGGCTGGGGAACCTGGATTCGAACCAGGACTAACGGAGTCAGAGTCCGTGGGTCTACCGTTAACCTATTCCCCAGCAGGCGCGGTTGAAAAAAAACCGCGCGGGCAGCGCGGCGATGGCGCCGCGCGTGCCTTGTAGCCGCCGCCGGAAAATAGTCAAGCCTGCCCAGCCCTTCAATAAGCGCAATCGCTTCAGGTTTTGACTTGCCCTTGTGTGCGTTTGCGCTGCCCCTCACCCCCGGCCCTTCTCCCCGTGAAGGACGGGGAGGGGTCGCCAGCGTTGCGGCTAGGTCCATTCTCCCCGTTTTTCACGGGGAGAAGATGCCGGCAGGCAGATGAGTGCGGCGCCGACGTCGACGATTGATTGTCTCAGACATGACGTCATCGTTAGTCTGATGCGATTACCCCGGCATCTCACTTCCCACTCCGCCCAAGCTGCGAGTGCTCGAACACCAGCACGACGCCGAGCGCTATCACCAGCGGGACGATCAGGTAGAACAACCGGAACACCAGAAGTGCGGCCAGCACGCCGACCGGATTCATATGCGACAGGCCGGCGAGGAACACGACCTCGAACACGCCGAGTCCGCCCGGCGCATGCGAAATCTGGGCTACCGAGAACGACACCAGGAAGACGCCGAGCACGACGAAATAGCCGGGATTACCAGCCGCGGGCAGGGCGAAGAAGATGATCGCCGCCGCCGCCAGAAGTTCGATCGGGCCGATCAGCAATTGCCGCGCGACGATCGGCAGGGCCGGATAATGGATCTGAAAGCTGCCGATCTTCAGCGGTCTGAGATGCAGCCAGCTGCCGAAGACATAGGCCGCCACCAGCAGCAGCATGGCGACGCCCGCGGCCATGGTCAGGCCATGATGCGGTGCGCCGGAGAACCGGTCGATGATTTCAGGCTCGAAGACCAGCACGAGGCCGGAGACGAGGATCGTCGACAGCACGAAGGTGATCCAGCAGATCGCCACCAGCACGCCGACATCCTTTCCGGTGAGGCCCCTGGTTCCGTAGGCGCGGTAGCGGATCACCGCGCCTGAAAATACCGAGCCGCCGATGTTGTGCGACAGCGCATAGGTAGTGAATGAGCAGAAGGTGACGAAGAGCCAAGAGACCTTCTTGCCGATATGCAGGAGCGCGATGTGGTCGTAGCCGGCCAGCGATGCATAAGCGATGACCGAGCTCAGCGCGGCGAGCATCCAGCCGCGGGCAGGGATGGCGACGATGCCGTCCCAGACATCGTCGAGCGAGATGCCGCGCAGTTCGTGCAGTAGCAGCCACAGCGAGAATACGACCGCCACAATGCCGACGACCGGCCAGAAATAGCGCCTCCAGTTCATGGCGTGACGATCATGCGTTGCAGCCCCGTTGCCCTCTTTCGGTTCGCGTCAGGGAAACTGGCCGCGATTCCGAATGTTCCATTCCGCCATTTCAGAAATGCCTTATCGAAGCCGGCTATTCAACCGGCAACGCGCGGCTCTTCCTGCTGCCGCTTCATGCCGCCGGCAAAATTCGGCCCCTGCGCTCTTGGTGATCCGGCCCGGCGCTGCTAGTCTGGCGGCAACTTAGAACACATGAAAGCGCCTGCTGCGTCCGATCTCCGGTTCGCGCGGCGCCGGAAGGAACGACAGTGGAAGACCACGACACCGGCGCTGGCGCGCCGGAAGTGGGCGTGTCCAGGGCTTCGCCGCCGCCTTCAGGCCAGGCAAGCCCATCCGCCGGTCGGCAGAATGGCCGCCCGGTACAGCCTTGGTCCGGTCACGGACAGGCAGGCGACGCGTCCCAGCATCAGAATGGCCAGAATCAGAAGGCCAAGACCAGGAAGCGGCGCAAACGCCGGCGCGGCCGCAGGGTTTTCGTGCGCGATGACGCACACCTCGCGGCGGCCGCGCTGTCGGCGGCCGCCGACAGCGCTCCAGCCAGCCGTCCTCCCGAGGCGATCGTCGCGCCTTTGCCCTCAGCTGCGCCAAGCAGGCCGGAGCAGGATGTTCGCCGCTCGCCGGCACAGGAACTGCCGGTGTTTGCGGCACTCGATCTCGGCACGAACAATTGCCGGCTGCTGGTGGCGGTGCCGACGCGCCACGGCCAGTTCCGCGTCATCGACGCTTTCTCGCGCATCGTCAGGCTGGGCGAGGGCCTCACCGCCAATGGCCGGCTTGGGCAGCCGGCGATGGACCGTGCGGTCGAGGCGCTGAAGATCTGCGGCGACAAATTGCGCAGCCGCAAGATCAGGAAGGCCCGGCTGATCGCCACTGAAGCCTGCCGCACGGCCGCGAACGGCGCCGAGTTCCTCGACCGCGTCGAGCGCGAGGCCGGCTTGAAGCTCGAAATCATCGACCGCCAGACCGAGGCGCGGCTGGCGGTTTCGGGCTGCGGCTCGCTGGTCGACCGCGACACGCAAGGCGTCGTCCTGTTCGACATCGGCGGCGGCTCCTCGGAAATCGCGCTGATCGACCTCACCGGCCACCGCTCGCCGAGGCTCGCCAACCACATCGTCTCCTGGACGTCGCTGCCGGTCGGCGTGGTCTCGCTGGCCGAGCGCTTCGGCGGCCGCACCGTCACCCGCGAGGTTTTCGCCGCCATGGTCGAGGATGTGGCTGTGCGCCTGCGTGCCTTTGATGGGCGCGACCGGCTGAGTCACGTGCTCGCCAGCCCGAAATTCCACCTGCTCGGCACCTCGGGCACGGTGACGACGCTGGCCGGTGTCCACCTTGACCTGGAACGCTACGATCGCCGCCGGGTCGACGGGCTGTGGATGGATCGCGACAGCGTCGACCGTATGGTCGACAAGCTGGTCGGCTGGGATTTTCAGCAGCGCGTCGCCAATCCGTGCATCGGCGCCGATCGCGCCGATCTGGTGCTGGCCGGCTGCGCCATCCTGGAAGCGATCCGCGCGGTGTGGCCGTCGGAGCGGCTGCGCGTCGCCGACCGCGGCCTGCGCGAGGGCATATTGAGCGAATTGATGGCCGACGACGGCGTCTGGCGCAACAACGGGCGTGGCAGAGCATGATCCCGAACCGAAAGACCGCGTCAGCGAAAAGTGGCAATCGGTTTTCGCCGGAGATCATGCTCAAACAAGAAGTCAAGCAATGACCAAGAAACCGGAAAAACCAGGCTCTGCCGGCATTCGCGTGCTGAAGACGCGGATCAAGAAGAAAAGCGGCCTGAAGGAATCGTCGCGCCGCTGGCTGCAGCGCCACATCAACGATCCCTATGTCCAGCGCTCCAAAGCCGATGGCTACCGCTCGCGCGCGGCCTACAAGCTGATCGAGATCGACGACAAGCACCATCTGCTCAAGCCCGGCATGAAGGTCATCGACCTTGGTGCGGCACCCGGCGGCTGGTGCCAGGTCGCCGCCGCGCGGACAAAATCGACGGCCGAACACCCGCATGTCGTCGGCATCGACTATCTGGAGATGGACGCGGTGCCCGGCGCGCCGGTGCTGTTGATGGATTTTCTCGACCCGCAGGCGCCGGAAAAACTCGCCGAAACGCTCGGCGGCCAACCTGATATCGTTTTGTCCGACATGGCGGCGCCGACGACCGGCCACCGCCGGACCGATCACATCCGCACGATGTATCTGTGCGAGGTGGCCGCCGATTTCGCCCTGTCGGTACTGAAGCCGGGCGGCCATTTCCTCGCCAAGACGTTTCAGGGCGGCGCCGAGAACGAATTGCTCGCCAGGCTCAAGCAGAATTTCCGCTCGGTCCATCACGTCAAGCCGCCGGCCTCACGGGATGAGTCGGTAGAGCTTTATCTGCTGGCGAAAGATTTTAAGGGGTGAGAAGCGGTCCGCGTTAGCGGACGAAAAGCCAATTGCTTGGCTTTTCGAGCTTCGAACGCCCTGAGCCTGCGAAGGGCCGGGTGGTGAAGAACTCACTGCCCCGCCGGCGTCCGGCGCCAGCCGCATGAATGACAGCGATGCGGCCGCCGACACCGCCGCGACGATGAAGAACGCGATGTGGAAGTCGCTCAGCGTCAGCGGCCCGCCATGGATTGTCGTCGACACTTCCAGGATGCCGCCGGCCAGCGCCACGCCGAGCGCGATCGACAGTTGCTGGAAGACCGCGGCGATCGGCGTTGCCTTGCTGGTGTCGGCGGTCGAAATCTCGGCATAGGCAAGCGCGTTCATGCCGGTGAAAAACATCGAGCGCCGGCAGCGACGTCGCGATAACAGTCGAATCCATGTTTTCCATGAAGAGAGCGACCGCCAGGATGAGCGGAATGGTACGGTTCATGGAGCGCGTCCGGATCTGAATGTTCACCGCCGATTGCTTGCCGGTCCTCGGGGCAAAGGGGGCAAGCCGACACGCAGGGCGGTTACCACGGGTGGGGTCGGAGGTCGTCTTAATTTGCCGTCACATTTGTGCGACCTTGGCAGGCGTGCCAGTTGGGACGCTGGGAAGAATGGCACCAAATAAAAACCCGCCTCAGCGGCGGGTCGCTGGCGCAAATCAACACCATGAATAAATTCCTAGCATAATTGCTGTCACAAAGCAAGGACAGATGTGCTAATCACTTCAGCAAAAGCTGGCGCCCCTGCCAATTCTCGACGTCGGCACCGCCCCTCATTGCCCTGCCGGGCACTTCTCCCGTATAGCATCGGTTGCTCTCCGCGGCGTGGGTTATCAAAGGGCCCTCTGCAGACAGAGGGCCCTTTGGTAGTGCCGGGATTAGCGACGGGTCATGACAGCCTCCTATGTTGGCTCCTGGGGAGACAAGGACGGCTGATGTCTATGGACATCTCTTCCCAAGGGGCGATGATGGCAGCGGCAGAGCGCGCGCTATCGGATCTGGGGAGCACCAAAATGTGGAAAAGAAAGCCAACTGAGTTGAGCCTGCAAAAAAGGACTGAACTCGAATTCCAAGAGGACTTCCGGGTCGATCCACAGCGGGCGTACGAGAAATACGGGCTCACTCCAATTCTAAAACGCGGGGTCGCTGTTACGTTTGTTCTGATGCTCGGGTTGATTATTTGGGAAGCCCTTCGTCACTGAGCGCGAGACGGCACGCGCCTTTCCTTCACCGAGAATGGCAGGTGAGGGCGGCGCAAACCTGAAGCGATGGCTCTGAGCCCGCGTCTCTTCGCGCCGCTCTGTCTAGGCAACATCTAATCCGTACACTCGCGCAGCAGCGGCGAATGCCGGTCACCAACCCATCGCCGGGAAAAGGCATCAAGCTGAGTTCGCAGCCCTGCCGCCCACATACGTGCACAACCAATCGGCTTTTCATCGGCGACGGGACGTGTTACGAGCCAGCGCCAATCCTGAAAGGGAAGAAGACGAGTCGGCGCTGTCCATCCGGTCCAGCGCTTTTCATGCATTCCGAGGGCTGGCCATGGCAAAGATTATCGAAACGTCCACGGGCGCATTGGCGCTGACCTTTGACGATGTGCTGCTGCAGCCGGGTCATTCCGAGGTCATGCCGGGCGAGACCGACATCCGCACCCGCATTGCAGGCGACATCGACCTCAACGTGCCTATCCTGTCCGCCGCCATGGATACCGTGACCGAGGCGCGTCTTGCCATCGCCATGGCCCAGGCTGGCGGCATCGGCGTCATCCACCGCAATTTCTCGCCGGCCGAACAGGCCGAGCAGGTGCGGCAGGTCAAGAAATTCGAATCCGGCATGGTGGTCAACCCCGTTACCATCGGCCCCGACGCGACGCTCGCCGACGCCTTGGGGCTGATGCGCACCTACAGCATTTCGGGCATTCCGGTGGTCGAGAATGGCGGCGCCGGCGGGCATAAGGTCGGACGGCTGGTCGGCATCCTGACCAACCGCGACGTGCGCTTCGCTTCCGACCCGGCCCAGAAAGTCTACGAGCTGATGACCCGTGAGAACCTGATCACGGTCAAGGAAAATGTCGATCAGGACGAGGCCAAGCGGCTCCTGCATCAGCACCGCATCGAAAAGCTGGTCGTGGTCGATAGCGACGGCAATTGCGTCGGGCTGATCACCGTCAAGGACATCGAGAAGTCGCAGCTCAACCCGCACGCCACCAAGGACGTGCAGGGACGCTTGCGCGCGGCGGCCGCCACCAGCGTCGGCGATGACGGTTTTGAGCGCGCCGAGCGGCTCATCGATGCCGGCGTCGACCTTCTGGTGATCGATACCGCGCATGGTCATTCGCAACGCGTGCTCGATGCGGTGACGCGGGCCAAGAAGCTGTCCAATTCGGTCCGCATCCTGGCCGGCAACGTCGCCACGTCAGAAGGCACGCTGGCGCTGATCGATGCCGGCGCCGATGCCGTCAAGGTCGGCATCGGGCCCGGCTCCATCTGCACCACCCGCATCGTCGCCGGCGTCGGCGTGCCGCAGCTTTCGGCAATCATGTCGGCGGTCGAGACAGCGCAGAAATCGGGCGTCTCGGTCATTGCCGATGGCGGCATCAAATATTCAGGCGATCTCGCCAAGGCGCTCGCCGCCGGCGCCAGTGCCGCCATGATCGGCTCGCTGCTGGCCGGCACCGACGAGAGCCCGGGCGAAGTCTATCTGCACCAGGGCCGCTCGTTCAAAGCCTATCGCGGCATGGGCTCGGTCGGCGCCATGGCCCGCGGCTCCGCCGACCGTTACTTCCAGGCCGAGGTGCGCGACACGCTGAAACTGGTGCCGGAAGGCATCGAAGGGCAGGTGCCCTACAAAGGACCTGTGTCCGGCGTTCTGCACCAGCTTGCCGGCGGCCTGAAAGCCGCTATGGGTTATGTCGGCGGGCGCGATCTTGCCGATTTCCGCGACCGCGCCACCTTTGTACGCATATCCAACGCCGGACTTCGTGAAAGCCACGCCCATGACGTCACGATCACCCGCGAAAGCCCGAATTACCCCGGCGGAGCCTAACCAGCTCTCACGAAGCCTGACGGCAATGATGCTGCGGCTGTCACGCCACGCTGCACCGCTCTGTTTTGTCGCGATGGCGGTTTTCGTCGCCATGACGGCGATGGAGTTCCTCTATTTCCGCCAGCTGAGTGGTGGCCTGCCGTCGCTCGATTTGCGCTGGACCGGTTTCACCCCGGATGAGGGCATGGCCTGGCTGACGGCGCTCGGCCGTCGCGGCAGCGAGATCATTCTGGTCTGGCACTATCTGACCTTCGATCTCTTGTTCCCGGCGCTGCTGTCGCTGACGCTGGTCAGCCTGATCCTGGCCACGGGGCGGCCGCTGAAGACCTTCCGGGCTCTGTCCGCACAGCTTCAATCACTATTCGCGCTCGTCCTGGTGCTGCCCTACACGCTTGCCGACTATGCGCAGAACATCGCGGTGGCCCGGCTGCTCTCGGATTTCCTGTCGGCCAATCCGGATTCGCTGTCCTTCGCCTCGGTGCTGATCGTCACCAAATTCGCGCTTCTGGCGATACCGGTGATCGTCGTCGCGGTTTTCCACCTGGCCGGTCAGCCGCGCCAGCGTTGACTTCCCTTCTCCCACAACAAGGGGAGAAGGATTTGGCAGACGCTACAAATCGAACAGCGCGATCTTGCGCTTGTCGAACTTGATCGCAATCTCGCCGCGTACCAGTTTGAGCGCGGCCTCGCCGAACACGGCGCGTCGCCAGCCATGCAAGGCCGGCACATCGGCGGCCTCGCCCTCGGCGGCGATGCGGTCGATGTCGTCGCTGGAGGCCAGCACCTTCGAAGCGACGCCCTCCCTTTCGGCGACGATCCGCAACAGGACTTTCAACAATTCCGCGGCGGCATTGGAGCCTTCGGGCGGCTGAAAACTCTTCGGCAGCTTCGGCATCTCTTCCCTGGGCAAGGCAAGCGCGCTGTTGACCGCGCCAAGCAGCGCCGTTGCCGTCGCCGACCGTTCCCAACCCTTCGGCGTGGTGCGCAGCTTGCCGAGTGCAGCCGCATCGCGCGGCGCCTGCTGCGCCACCTCGTAGATGGCGTCGTCCTTGAGCACCCGGCCGCGCGGCACGTCGCGTTCGCGCGCCTCGCGCTCGCGCCATGCCGCCACCGCTTGCACGATCGCCAGCTCCTGCGGCTTGCGCAGCCGCATCTTCAGCCGCTTCCAGGCATCCTCCGGATGCGGATCGTAGGTCTCACGCGCAGTCAGCACCTCCATCTCTTCGTTCAGCCAATGAGCGCGGTTTTCCCGCACCAGTTCGGCGCTGAGGTGCTGGTAGACCTCGATTAGATGGGTGACATCGGCGAGCGCGTAGTCGAGCTGCTTTTCGGAAAGCGGCCGGTGGCGCCAGTCGGTGAAACGTGAGGACTTGTCGAGCCGAGCGCCGGTGATCTTCTGGACGAGCTGATCATAGGAAACGCTGTCGCCGAAGCCGCAAACCATCGCCGCCACCTGGGTGTCGAACACCGGATGCGGGACTAGGTCGCCGAGATGAACGATGATTTCGATGTCCTGGCGCGCAGCATGGAAGACTTTGACGATGGCCTCGTTGGCCATCAGCCTGAAGAACGGCTTCAGGTCGATATCGGGTGACAGCGGATCGATCAGCGCCGTCACCCCGGGCGCCGCCATCTGGATCAGGCAGAGGATCGGCCAAAAGGTCGTCTCGCGTATGAATTCGGTGTCGACGGTGACGAAATCCGACTTTTCGAACGCGGCAACAGCGGTCTCAAGTTCTTCTTGGGTGGTGATGACGTGCATCAAATCGCTTTTGGCAAAAGGGTAAGGTCTCCTTCAATTTCAGCCGCGCGGGCTTTCGTCAAGCGGCAGCCCCGGGTTCAAGACATAGGGGACCGTTATCATTGCTTCGCAGGCCCGTCGGAATCATCGTTGCGCTTGGCCAGTCGGGCGAAGACCGTCGATGTGCGCAACAGGCCGATGAAACGGCTGCGATGGCCGGCCGGCACGCCCGATCGCACCTGCATCCGGTACAGGATGACGACGGCAAAGATGGCGTAGACGGTGGCGGTGAACACGAACAGCGCGCTTGGCCCGAAATACTGCATCGCCGTCGAGGCGGCGAACGGCCCGCCAATGGCGCCGAAGGAATAGAACAGCATCAGCGCCGCGTTGATCAGCACAAACTCGCCCTTGTCGGCGCGGTCGTTGGAATGCGCCGCCGATAGCGAGTAGAGCGGCATGGCGAAGCAGCCGAAGATGAAGACGATCACGAAGTTGAGGGAAGGGTCGCTGCGCGCCCAGAACACCAGCGCCAGCGATGCGAGCAGCGCGCAGCACGTCGTTATCAGCAGCACGGAACGCCGGTCCCAGCGGTCGGACAGATAGCCGAGCGGATACTGGATGATGGCGCCGCCGAAGATGCCGACGCTGACAAAGGTGACGACGTCGGTAACCGACATGCCGATCTGTTCGGCATAGACCGGCGACAAAGTGCGAAAGGCGCTGTTGGTGACACCGACGGCAATGCAGCCGAAGCAGCCGAGCGGCGAAATCCGCCAGACGCGGGCCAGGTCGAGCTTGACGTCTTCCGGCGGGGTCGGGTTGGAGCGGTCGCCGAGCGACACCGGCACCAGCGAGAGCGTGATCATGATCGACATGACGGCGAAGATGGCGAAACCGCCGGCGCCGACGATCGGGATCAGGAACTGTGCGCCCGTGACCGAACCGATGTCGACCATCCGGTAGATGGCCAGCACCCGCGCGCGATCCTTGTTGGCTGCCCCGGAGTTGAGCCAGGCTTCCATGATGGTGAACAGGCCGGCGAAGCAGAAGCCGCCGGCGAGGCGCAACACGCACCACATGACCGGGTCGACGACCAGCACCAAAAGCAATGTCCCGGCGGAAGCAATCGCCGCCAGCGCGGAAAAGGCGCGGACATGGCCGACGGCCTTCATGATGTGGGTGACGGCAAGGCAGCCGAGCAGGAAGCCGGCGAAATAGAACGTGCCCATCAGGCCGATGGTCGAGGCCGAAAATCCCTCCTGCGCACCGCGCAGCGCGATCAGGGTGCTCTGCAGGCCGTTGCCGCCGAGCAGGATGCCGGCGGCAATAAGGAGCGGGATCAGCGGGCGCATGGAGGACATGAAGGAAGGCCTGTCGTTGATCCTTCTTGAACCATCGCCCGCGCTAATGCCAGCGGCAATTCCCGGCGATCAGCAGGCCAGCGCCGACAATCAGTTTCTCGGTTTTAGCTGAGGGGCGATCTTTCGCGCTCCCGATGGCGCGCTGGGGTGATGGGCGTCCTACCGCAGAATTCTGTTCGTCATCAGCCATTTGACGGAGCGGGGCCACGCGTAGTTCGGACCCATGCGAAGATCGGTAAAGCCCTGAGAAACAGGTTTCCGGGTTTCAGCGTCGAGGATGCGAATGAACATGGTGTGTTCTGTTCGGTTGACGCGCGTTACGACGCCTAGCAAGGCAAGAGATGCGCCGTGCTCTTTGGCGATTTTGCTTTCACAGCCACCGCAATTGCGCAATCCGTGCGGTGCAACCGCCTGCTCATCTGTCGCTGGCGCATCAACCACTGTAAAACGTCCGGACTGGGAGAGCATGTCCTTCGCCACTTGTGCCGACTCGGACAGATAGCGCCTATCGTGTTCATCCGGGGGAATTATTCCTGCCCCAGCGCTCTTGTCCTCCAATTCGAAAGGAAACACCTCGATTGACACCGGCTTTGTCTGCTGAGCGTGTGCAAATGTACAGGTGCCAACAAGCAGCGTCATCAGGACAGTCAATATGCGAATGCGCATGATAGTCCTCCCATCGTGACGGCCATTGTACACGGCTTGACCACCCTGATCACGATCAAAGCAGAAGATAACAGTCGTCTTCCGTCAGCCGAAGCGCCTCAGGCTGACGGAGTAGACTTCGCCACGCGGTCATAAAGCTGCGCGGGGCACGGCTACTGACGACCACTATCTTGCACTGACCGCAGCCGGCCTGATCTAACTCAAAACTGCAAGGTCGCGACGCCGCCGTGACGGCGGTCGGGCACTATAGCTCGGGCCAGGCTGACGCAAGCAAAAGAAGGACAATTCCGACGAACGCGACGTTCCAGACGAGCGAACGGAGCAGGGGGACGCCTGCTGCGTAAAGTGGCAGGTAAACCAGCCTGGCTGAAAGATAGAGACCAGCTCCCCATTCGCTGAGCGCGCTCTCGCGGCCGAGCACATGGACAAGGAAGACCGCGGCCACAAACACCGGGAACGTCTCGAGGAAATTTCGAAGCGCCCGTTCTAGGCGGCCTGCGACTCCGGTGAGCGGGGGCATTTCGGCATCACGAGAGCTGGCCGTCCAGCGATAACCTCGCTGGAGACTGGCTGCGTGGGAGGAGATAATAATTTGGATCAGACAGACCACGCAGCTTGCTGCAAGCGCCACCAGTTCGAAGCTCATTCAACCTCACTCCTGTCCGTTCCTTAAGACGTCACTCGAGCCGTGCATTGTGTGCCGATTAGAGCCTGATCGCGACGTTTGATCTGTAATCGACCAGTCACCGCCGAGAGCAAACCCCGCACCATTCAACATCGCGCGACACGTTTTCCACGGCGGGGGTTCACAAGCCGAAGGTCGAACGAAGTTGCTCCCGAGCGCCGCCTGCCTTGACAAAGGCGGCCTCTCATGTGCTTTTCGCCCAAATTTTCGGGCCGGGCCATCATGCCTTGGCCGCAATCAACATCCGGACTTATCAATGACAATGCATCGTTACCGCAGCCATACCTGTGCCCAGTTGAGGAAGAGCGACGTCGGCTCTTCCGTTCGCCTGTCGGGCTGGGTGCATCGCGTGCGCGATCATGGCGGCCTGCTCTTCATCGATTTGCGCGACCACTATGGCCTGACCCAGATCGTCGCCGATCCGGATTCGCCGGCCTTCAAGATCGCGGAGACGGTGCGCGGCGAGTGGGTCATCCGTGTCGACGGCGAGGTCAAGGCGCGCCTGGCCGAGACCGCGAACGCCAACCTGCCGACCGGCGAGATCGAGGTTTTCGCGCGCGAGATCGAGGTGCTGTCGGCGGCCAAGGAACTGCCGCTTCCGGTGTTCGGCGAGCCGGATTATCCCGAGGACATTCGTCTCAAATACCGCTTCCTCGATCTGCGCCGCGACACGCTGCACAAGAACATCGTGGCGCGCACGAAGATAATCGCCGAGATGCGCAAGCGCATGGGCGAGGTCGGCTTCACCGAATTCTCGACACCGATCCTGACCGCTTCGTCGCCCGAAGGCGCGCGCGACTTCCTGGTGCCGTCGCGCATCCATCCCGGCACCTTCTACGCGCTGCCGCAGGCACCGCAGATATACAAGCAATTGATCATGGTGTCGGGCTTCGACCGTTACTTCCAGATCGCGCCGTGTTTCCGCGACGAGGACCCGCGCGCCGACCGCCTGCCGGGCGAATTCTACCAGCTCGACCTGGAAATGAGCTTCGTCGAGCAGGACGACGTACTGGCGACCATCGAGCCGGTGATGCGCGCGGTCTTCGAGACCTTTGCCGCCGGCAAGCCGGTGACGCAGGAGTTTCCGCGCATTGCCTATGACGTTGCCATGCGCAAATACGGCACCGACAAGCCGGACCTGCGCAACCCGATCGAGATGCAGGCGGTCTCCGATCATTTCCGCGATTCCGGCTTCAAGGTGTTCGCCAACATCCTTGCCAACGACCCGAAGGCCGAGGTCTGGGCCATTCCGGCCAGGACCGGCGGTTCGCGCGCCTTCTGCGACCGCATGAATTCCTGGGCGCAGGGCGAGGGCCAGCCGGGCCTCGGCTATATCTTCTGGCGCAAGGAGGGCGAGAAGCTCGAAGGCGCCGGTCCGCTCGCCAAGAACATCGGCGAGGAGCGCACCGAGGCGATCCGCCAGCAACTTGGTCTTGCCGATGGCGACGCCGCCTTCTTCGTCGCCGGCGACCCGAAGAAATTCGTCTCGTTCGCGGGCGCGGCGCGCACTCGCGCCGGCGAGGAGCTGAACCTTGTCGACCGCGACCGCTTCGAACTGTGCTGGATCGTCGACTTTCCCTTCTTCGAATGGAACGAGGACGAGAAAAAGATCGATTTCGCCCACAATCCGTTTTCCATGCCGCAAGGTGGCATCGACGCGCTCAACGGCGAGGATCTGCTTGGGATCAAGGCGTTCCAGTATGACATGGTCTGCAATGGTTTCGAGATCGCGTCTGGCGGCATCCGCAACCATCTGCCGGAAACCATGGTCAAGGCGTTCGAGACTGTCGGGCTGGACCGCGAGACGGTCGAGGAGCGCTTCGGCGGCCTCTACCGCGCCTTCCAGTACGGCGCACCGCCGCATGGCGGCATGGCGGCCGGCATCGACCGCGTCGTCATGCTTTTGGTCGGCGCCAGGAACCTGCGCGAAGTGACCATGTTCCCGATGAACCAACAGGCCTATGACCTGTTGATGAGCGCGCCGTCGGAAGCGAGCCCGCAACAGCTTCGCGAATTGTCGCTGCGCGTCGCGGTGACCAAGAAAGAGGCTTAAGAACCTACCGATTCTTTAATTCATAAAAAGCCCGGCGCGAAGCCGGGCTTTTCGCTCTCAAGAGACCGCTCCGGTCAATCTTCGTTCGCCTTGACCGTCACGCCAAGCGTCTTCGGCAGGTCGAGCGGGTTGGACATGGCACCCGCCATGATCAGCGCGAACGGCACTGCCGTCGGCGGCTCGGCCAAGATCTCGAGGCTCTGCGGATCGTCGAGAAATTTGCCGACTGCCGCCGACACTTGCGCCGTCAATTCGGGATTGTTGAGCTGCGCCATGCCGAAAGGCACGATCGCCTTGGCCTGGTTGGCGATGTCCTTGCCGGACATGCCTTGCTGCTTGCCGACATAGTCCAGCACCTTGTTGGTCAGCGAATCGTCGTCGAAGCGAATCGAAGCGCTGTTGAACGAAAGCTGCTGCAGGACGCCGAGCATGGCCATGCCTTGCGCCGAGTTGTCGGCGCCTTCGGGCTGAGCCGCCATCTTCTTCTGCATCTCCTGCAGCGACTTGATGACGTCCAACGTGTAGCCGCCGAGACCGAAGGTCATGCCGAGCGTTCCGGCATTGTCGACGGAGATGTCGTATTTCGACAGCTCCATCTTGCCGTCCGCGGGCTGCCAGGTGCCCTCCATTTGAAGGTTCCCGGTGATGTTCTGGTAACCGAGCGCGTTGATCACGTCCTTGGACTTCGGGTCCTCGACCAGCGTCAGGTCGGCATTGAACTTTTCCGTGGTCCCGGAAAATTCCATCGCCTTTCCGTCGGCCGGTGGGGTGATTTCGATGGCGAGTCCGTCCATCGAGAATGCGGTCTTGTCGGCAACCTTGACCGTCATGTTGTCGAGTTCGGCCGATTTATACATCATCATTGAGCCCAGCGGGCCCGTGGCGCCGTCCGCCGGAACCGTCATGTCGTGGATGATGAAGGGGCTGAGGTCGACGGTGACGCCGTCCTCGCTGTGCCGGAACGCCGCAGTCGAGACGGTTTCGATTTCATAGCCGCCATTGGCTTCGGTCACGCCTTCGAGTGTGACGTCACCGATCTTGAACGGTTCCTTTTCGGCCGCCGGTTTGAAGGCCACGCCTTGCAGCACCATGCTGGAGGCATCGCCCGTCACCCCGGTCCAGGAGATGTCGACGCCCTGGGCTGCGAGAGCGGCCTTCAGCCGGTCGGCGACCGCCGCATCCTGCGCCAAGGCCGCGTTCAGCGGCAGCGTCAGCAAAAACGTCGAAAAAGCAAGTTTGTTGAGTGTCGAGCGTCTGATCGTCATCGCAAGTCCCCCTGAGAGTGTCCTGAAGATTGTTTTTCAACTCGCTGCGCCGTCACCCTTCCGTGATGAACTGGACGGGAAAAAGGCGTTCTCCCGCACAATGGTCGAAAACCATGGCGAAAGGCAATCCGATCCATTGCCATATAGCCGGGATGTAACCGATTGATGTTGGTGGGCGCAGCAGTGCGTCCAGTTCATGTTGCGGAAGGAGGCGCAGTCAAGCGCCTCTTGCCGCGAATCACCCGCTCGGCTAGTCCCAGCCCATGGGAAAAAGGCTTTTGCCGCCTGGCGATGGCGGTGGCGACAACATCGAGCCGGTCGATCTGAAGAAAGCGCTGGAAGAGCGCTATCTCGCCTATGCGCTGTCGACCATCATGCACCGGGCGCTTCCGGATGTGCGCGACGGGCTGAAGCCGGTACATCGCCGCATCATGCATGCCATGCGGCTGCTCAGGCTCAACCCCGACCAGGGGTTCGCCAAATGCGCCCGCATCGTCGGCGAGGTGATGGGCAAGTTCCATCCGCATGGCGACCAGTCGATCTACGACGCGCTGGTGCGGCTGGCGCAGGACTTTTCGGTGCGCTATCCCCTGGTCGACGGGCAGGGCAATTTCGGCAATATCGACGGCGATAACGCCGCCGCCATGCGCTACACCGAAGCGCGCATGACCGATGTGGCGACCGAGCTGCTGTCCGGCATCACCGAGGATGCGGTCGACTACCGGCCGACTTACAATGAGGAGGACGAGGAGCCGGTCGTGCTGCCCGGCGCCTTCCCGAACCTGCTCGCCAACGGCTCGTCCGGCATTGCCGTGGGCATGGCGACCTCGATCCCGCCGCACAATGCCGCCGAGCTCTGCGACGCCGCGCTGCATCTGATCGAGCACCCCGATGCGCCGGTGACTGCGTTGATGGACTTCGTCCAAGGTCCGGATTTTCCGACAGGCGGCATCATCGTCGATAGCCGCGCGTCGATCCTCGAAGCCTATGAAACCGGTCGCGGTGGTTTCCGCGTCAGGGCGAAATGGAGCCAGGAGGACCAGGGCAGGGGCACCTGGAGCATCGTCGTCACCGAAATCCCCTACGGCGTCCAGAAGGCGCGGCTGATCGAAAAGATCGCCGAGCTTCTGATGGCGCGCAAATTGCCGCTGCTCGAAGACATCCGCGACGAGAGTGCCGAAGACATCCGCGTCGTGCTGGTGCCGAAGAGCCGTTCAGTCGATCCCGGCATCCTGATGGAATCGCTGTTCAAGCTGACCGAGCTCGAAAGCCGCTTTCCCCTCAACATGAACGTCCTGTCGCGCGGCAAGATACCCAACGTGCTGTCGCTGAAAGGCGTGCTCAAGGAATGGCTGGAGCACCGCCGCGAGGTGCTGATCCGCCGCTCCAGGCATCGCTTGGGCGAGATCGAAAGGCGGCTGGAGATCCTCGCCGGCTATCTGATCGCCTATCTCAACATCGACGAGGTGATCAGGATCATCCGCGAGGAGGACGAGCCCAAGCAAGTGATGATGGCGCGCTGGTCGCTCACCGACAACCAGGCCGAAGCCATCCTCAACATGCGGCTGAGGGCCCTGCGCAAGCTCGAGGAATTCGAGATCCGCAAGGAATTCGACGGCCTTACTATCGAGAAAAAGCAGATCGAGGCGCTGCTTGCGTCCGACGCCAGGCAGTGGTCGACGATCAAGTGGGAAGTCTCCAGCATCCGCGAGAAATTCGGACCGGAGACCGAGCTCGGCAAGCGCCGGACCCAGTTCGCCGACGCGCCCGAACATGACCTGACCGATATCGCCCATGCGATGATCGAGCGCGAGCCGGTCACCGTGGTCGTTTCGGAAAAGGGCTGGCTCAGGGCGATGAAAGGTCACCTGACCGATCATTCGTTGCTGACCTTCAAGGAGGGCGACAGCCTCAAGCTCGCCTTCCACGCTCAGACCACCGACAAGGTGCTGGTCTTCACCACCGGCGGCAAGTTCTACACGATCGGCGCCGACCGGCTGCCGGGCGGGCGCGGCCATGGCGAACCGATCCGCATCATTGTCGACATGGACAACGACCAGGACATCGTCACCGCCTTTGTCCATGATCCCAAACGCAAGCTGCTGCTGGTGTCTCACGACGGCAATGGCTTCATCGTGCCGGAAGAGGAAGTCGTCGCCAACACCCGCAAGGGCAAGCAGGTCATGAACGTCAAGGCGCCCGACGAGGCCCAACGCTGCGTGCCGGTCGCCGGCGACCATCTCGCCATCGTCGGCGAGAACCGCAAGATGCTGGTCTTCCCGCTCGCCGAGATCCCTGAGATGGGTCGCGGCAAGGGCGTTCGCCTGCAGAAATACAAGGATGGCGGCGTTCTCGACCTCAAGACCTTCACGCTCGCAGGCGGTCTCTCCTGGCAGGATTCGGCCGACCGCACCTTCGTCAAATCACGTGAAGAGCTGATAGAGTGGATTGGTGCTCGAGCCTCGGCCGGACGCATGGTGCCAAAGGGATTCCCGAGGACGGGGAAATTCGGGTAGCTGCTAATCCCCCATTGATGGGGAGATGGCCGGTAGGCCAGAGGGGTCGCCGCGCGTAAGGCGCCAGCCTCCCCTGTTCGCAATAAGAGGTCGCGCCTGAACGTCCCGACCCCTCTGTCGCCTTCGGCGACATCTCACCCTCAAGGGGGGAGATTAGCGCCTCCATGCAAACATTTGGAATGTCGTCACGATTGCTGCACTATCATGGTACATAAGCATCGCTACATAAGGCGGGGACACACGCCTTTGGGAGAAATGGGCATTTGAAAGAAGCCAGGATTAAGAAACCGGAAGGGCAGCAGCGCTTGTTCGGCCTGTCGACGCCGGTCAGATCCGCCGTCATTCCGCCGCTGTCGGCGGCGCGCTGGCTCCTGGTGCTGATCGTTGCCGCTGGGGTCTATTTCTTTCATGGTTTCCTGGTCCCGGTGCTGGCTGCCCTCGTCATCGCCTTTGCCAGCTGGCCGCTCTATCGGCGGCTGCTTGCTGCTGTCGGCGGCAACCGCACGATCGCCGCGACATTGGCGATCCTGTTCATCCTCACTTTCCTGGTGGTGCCGATCGCGCTCGCCGGCGCCTACGCCAGCAACGAAGTCCGCGAATGGGTCGGCTGGGCGATCGAAACCAACCGCGAAGGCGCGGTGACGCCGCACTGGATCGCCACGATGCCTGTGGTGGGCGACTGGCTGAACGAGCAGTGGACGCGCAATCTCGGCCATCCCGGCGGCATTGGCGAACTGATCCAGCTGATCAGCGGCGCCAACATCGGCAGCATCTACCGCGGCGTGCTGGCCGCCGGCGGCAGCGCCTTCGGTCTTCTGCTGGCGCTGCTGTTCATGATGATCGCGCTGTTCTTTGCCTATCGTGACGGCGAGCATTTTGCCGGGCAGGTCGACCGTCTCGGCGAACGCATCCTGCCGACCAGGTGGGAGCGGATTTCACGCGTCGTGCCGGCGACGATTTCCTCGACGGTGACCGGCATGACCATTATCGCCATCGGCGAGGGGGTGGTGCTGGGCGTGGCCTACTGGCTGGCCGGCGTGCCGTCGCCGGTGACGCTCGGCGCCCTGACCGGCATCATGGCGCTGATCCCCGGCGGCGCACCGCTGTCCTTCACGCTTGTTTCGATCTATCTCGCCGCCAGCGGCTCGCCGATGGCCGGGTTCGCGCTGTTCATCTGGGGGAGCGTCGAACTGTTCATCGTCGACAAGACACTGCGTCCGAAACTGGTCGGCGGCCCGATAAAGCTGCCGTTCCTGCCGACCTTTTTCGGCCTGATCGGCGGCGTCAAGACGATGGGCTTTCTCGGCCTGTTCATCGGCCCGGTGCTGATGGCATTGCTGGTCGCGATCTGGCGCGAATGGCTGCGCGAGGTGGAATTGGCCGACGAACTTGCCGCCGCAGCACCAGCGGAGCTGGAAGGGTCGCCGCCGCAAATCGAAATCGTTGCCGAGAAGAAGTCTCAGGCCGGGTGACTGACCGCAAGGCTTGCGCGGCGCTTGCGCCCCTCATGCAGTTGCCATAGCGAATGGGCGACCAGCGTGACGATCAGGATCGCGCCGCCGATCAGGCTGTTGCGCGACGGCGTCTCGGCAAAGATCATCCACATCCAGACCGGCGCCAGCACAGTTTCGAGTAGATAGAACATCGCCACTTCCGGTCCCGAAATATATTTCGGCCCGTTGGCGAGGCAGAAGAACGAGATCGGCATGATCACGGCGCCGTTGAAGATGATCCACCACGGCGCGTTCACCTGAAGGCCTTCGCCTGAGACCATGAACACTGCGACGGCCAGGGGCAGGATCACGCCGATCAGCGATGTGAACCCCATGTCCTTGCCGCTGGCACGCGAGATGGTGATGGCCAGCGCGATGAAGAAAGCCGAGCACAGCGCCATGAGATCGCCGAACAGGTGCCCGGTGCCGATCGAATCGCCGACGATGATCGCGACGCCGACAATCATGACCAGCATCGCGGCCACCGTGACCAGTCGTGGCCGCTCCTTCAGGAACAGCCAGGACAGCAGTGCCGCGAACACGGTGTTGAAGGCCAGGATGAAGACCAGATTGGCGGTCGTGGTGTAATAGATGCTGGCGACGAAGGTGACCGAGGTCAGCCCATAGCATATCGCGACAACGAGCCCCGACCAGCCGGGGATGAGCTGCGGCGCGTTCCTGCTCAGCGAGCGCCAGACAGCCCAGATGATCAGCGCCGCGACCAAGGTGGTGCCGGTGCGCAGCAGGAGGATCGTCCACGCGCCGCCGTCGGCGAGCCGGATCAGTGGAATGTCGATGGTCAGCGTCAGCCCGCCGATGGCGGTGATGAGAAGGCCCTTCTGGTGATCGTTGTGGGACGACATGGCAATTCTCGCAATGATGTGGAGGCAGGCGCAAAATTGGCCCAGCGTCTGTCGTTCCAGCCAAGCGGCCGAAAACCAGCGGCATCCCCCTTGAAACAGATTTAAGGATGGTTGGCGAAAGGGCGGATCAGCGCGAAACCGCTTCGTGGTCGTAGCGTTCCCAGCCTTTCGGGCCGAGATGCTCCTGCGGCATGAAGCGCATCTTATAGTTCATCTTGCGCGAGCCGTTGACCCAGTAGCCGAGATAGACATGGGGCAAGCCCATCGCCCTGGCGCGGGCGATGTGGTCGAGGATCATGAAGGTGCCGAGCGAGCGGTCCTCGAAGTCCGGATTGAAATAGGAATAGACCATCGACAGGCCGTCGGCCATCTTGTCGGTGAGCGCCACCGCGATCAGCTCGCCCTGGCCCTTGCCGGTGATGAAGCTGTCGGGGCCGCGGCGCCGGTATTCGATGACCTTGGTATCAACATGGGTGTCCTCGACCATCATGGCGTAGTCGAGCACCGTCATGTCGGACATGCCGCCGCGGCGATGGCGGGCATCGAGATAGCTGCGGAACAGCGAATACTGCTCGGTGGATGGTTGCGCGTCGTGCATGGCGCCGATGAGGTCTGAATTGTGCTGTATCACCCGCTTCATGTTGCGGCTGGCAGTGAATTCCTGGGCCAGGATGCGTACCGAAACGCAGGCGCGGCAGGTCTCGCAGGCCGGCCGGTAGGCGATGTTCTGCGATCGCCGGAAGCCGCCTTGCGTCAATAGGTCGTTCATCTCCGATGCCTTGTCGCCGACCAGATGCGTGAACACCTTGCGCTCGAACTGGCCCTCAAGATACGGGCACGGCGACGGCGCGGTCAGGAAGAACTGCGGCGACTGGGTAGGATGGTGCGTCATCGAACCTTGGAAACACTCCTGCGAATCATACCTTTGGCGCGGACGGCGAAAAATTCAACAGGATTGTGAAGGCGTGGGGGAGCGGAAGCCGTCACTTTGCACATAAAAGCTCGCGGGACTGATGAAAAGCTGATCTTAGCGGTCACTGCGGCTGACCACTGTGCCCAGCAGCAGGTCGTGCAACGTGCGTTTGCGGTCGGCAAACAGCGAGACCAGAAGGACCAGCGGCGTCAGGATGACGTTGCCGGCCCAGAACAGCACCGAATGCACCACCGCCGTCAGCCCGTCGATGCGGGTGCCGTCCAGACGGTCGAGCCGGATTCCCATCATCTTCATGCCTGTCGTGGCCTGGTCGGCGCTGCCGAGCGTATTCCAGATGTAGAGGATGGCGACGGCCGGCACCAGGACGGAAAACAGCATCCAGCCGAGGCCGAGCGTCAGAATCCCGAGGAAGAATACCAGGATCGCGAACGGAATGGTGAGCAGCGCGACGATGCAATAGTCGATGACGAAGGCGAGGACACGCCGCGTGCGCACGCCGTCATAGGCCCTGATATCATCGAGCCGGGAGGTGATGATTTCGCCGTCGAGAACGCGCGCGTTCATGTGATTTCCTCGCAATCAGGCCCGGGATAGGTGCGGGCCGCCTGGTTTTGAAATGGTGAAGTCTTGCGACGGAATCAAGATCGGGCGTTTCCGCCGCATGCGGTGGAAACGGGCACCGGGTACAGCCCGAATCGGTTGAATTTGCAGCGCCGATGGCGTTAGCTTGCTGCAGTGCAACAAAGTGCAGGCGAGGGGCAGGGCGACATGGATTACGACATGCTGGTCATCGGCAGCGGCCCTTCCGGGCGCCGCGCCGCGGTGCAGTCGGCCAAGCTCGGCAAATCCGTGCTGGTGGTCGACAGGGGCCGGCGTCTTGGCGGTGTTTCCGTGCATACCGGCACCATCCCGTCGAAGACGCTGCGGGAAACCGTGCTCAATCTCTCCGGCTGGCGCGAGCGCGGCTTCTACGGGCGCGGCTACCGGGTCAAGCAGGACATTTCGGTCGGCGATCTGATCGAACGCCTGCACAAGACGCTCGATCACGAGGTCGAGGTGCTGCAACACCAGTTCATGCGCAACACGGTCAAGAGCGCGCGCGCCGCAGTCAAGTTTCTCGGTCCCAACAGAGCGAGCCTGACGACGGAAACCGGCGACTACAGCGAAGTCGGTTTTGCGCATGCGCTGATCGCGGTCGGTACCCGCCCGCACCGGCCGCGCGACGTGCCTTTCGACAAGATCCGTATCTTCGACAGCGACGAGATGCTGGAGCTCGAGCGCTTGCCGCGGACATTGACGGTGATCGGCGCCGGCGTCATCGGCGTCGAGTACGCGACGATCTTTTCGGCGCTCGACGTGCCGGTGACGCTGGTCGAGCCGCGCAACACCATCCTCGATTTCGTCGACCGCGAGATCGTCGACGATTTCATCCATCAGATGCGTGACCGCGGCATGACGATCCGGCTCGGCAGTGCGATCATGGAGATCGCCTCGAAACCCGATTACGCCGAGGTGACGCTTGCCGACGGCCGCACCATACGCTCGGAGATGGTGCTCTATGCCGCGGGGCGCAACGGCAATGTCGGCGCGCTCGGCCTGGACGTGGTCGGCATCGAGGCCGACTCCCGGGGTCGCATCAAGGTCGATCCGCAGACCTTCCGGACCAGCGCGCCGAACATTTATGCCGCCGGTGATGTCATTGGCTTTCCGAGCCTCGCCTCGACCTCGATGGAACAGGGCAGGGTGGCCGCCTGCCACGCCTTCGGCGTGCCCTTGCCACCGCCGCCGGAAACGTTTCCCTACGGCATCTACGCCGTGCCGGAAATCTCGACCGTCGGCCAGTCCGAGGAGCAGGTGCGCGAGAGCGGCGGCGCGTATGAGGTCGGCGTGGCGCGCTTCCGCGAAACCTCGCGGGGCCATATCATGGGCGTCAACACCGGCTTCCTGAAGCTTCTGTTTTCGATCGAAACGCGCCGGTTGCTCGGCGCGCATATCGTCGGCGAGGGCGCGACTGAACTGATCCATATCGGCCAGGCGGTGATCAATCTCGGTGGCACCGTCGATTTCTTCGTCAACAACACCTTCAACTATCCGACGCTGGCCGAAGCCTACAAGATCGCCGGGCTGGATGCCTGGAACCGGATGGGGCGAGGGTAAGATCTCGGCTCATCAATTTGCCTGCGCAATAGTGGTTGCGGGGCCGGCCAGCCATTGCCTGACGATTTCAGCATCCCGATCGCCGATTTCATGGCCGGAGGCGATCGTGTGGGCCTCGACCTCGGCACCATGCCGGCCGAGCAGTCCGACCAGCGCGAGTGCGAAGGGCCCGTAGGTGAGGTCGGCGGCGCCGGATATGATTGCCACCCGTGCCTTGCGGAGATCCGCCGGCGGCACCTCGTCCAGCACGGGCATGGGCCGCAGCAATGCTGCTCGGGCGATGAGCTGCGGATGCAGCAGCATCACGCTTGAAACCAGGTTGGCGCCGTTCGAATAGCCGAGAAAAATTCCCCGGGAGAGGACGAGGTCGTGGCGTTTCGCCACCTCGGTGATGAAGGCCGCGAAAGCGTCCGCCTCTTTGCGGATGCTACCCTGTTCGAAGCGTATGGGCGAGATCCGTCTGAACCAGCGGAAACCGTCCTCCTGGGCGATACGGCCACGCACCGCCACCAACACAGCGTGCGGCGCGATTTGCTGCCCCAACGCGACCAGAGTGGTCTCGTCGACACCAGATCCATGCAGCAGAAAAAGGCATTCGCCGGTTGGTTCTGCTGGTCTGTAGAGGCGATAGAAAAACGGCAGGTCGCGCCGCAAAAAGCCGTCTTCCGGAGGTTTTTCGGCCATAGTTGCATCCTTTTGATTTCGCGTCGTTTTTGTTCATTTGCCGGCTTCAAAACGGAATATTTTCGGGCTCCTTCAAAGTTGATTGAACCGGGCGCATTTCAGTCCGTTTGTTCGCGATATGCTCCTGCGGGAGGAATCGAAGCGGTGCGTCGGGCGGTCGCATCGATCGTCGGCATGAACAACCAGCTTTGAGGCCTTTTATCGATGACCATGCCAAATTCGGAACGCGATACGCGTATCGATGTGTTCCGCGCTCTCGCTCTGCTGATCATATTTGTCGACCACGTCCCGGGCACGCTTTTCGAAACCCTGACCTATAAGAATCTTGGTTTTTCGGATGCCGCCGAGGCCTTCGTGCTGATCTCCGGCATGTCAGTCGCGCTCGCCTACGGCTCAAAATTCCAGTCCGGAAACCGGCTCGTGGCGACACTGAAATTGTGGCGTCGCGCCGGTGTGCTCTATGTCGCCCACATTGTCACGACGATGGTGGTGCTGGCCATCTTCTGCGCGGCGGCGGTGTTCGCGAAGCGGCCGGACATGCTGACGCTGATCAACATCGAGCCATTGATCAGGAACCCGCAGCAAGCGCTGATCGGCATCGTCACGCTTGGCCATCAGCTCGGCTACAACAACATCCTGCCGGTCTATGCGGTGCTGCTGCTGATGACGCCAACCTTCCTGCTGTTCATCAGCCACAGGCCTTTGGCGGCGCTCGCCCTATCCGGAGCCCTATGGCTGGTTGGCGGGATCTACCAGATCGCCCCGCCCAATTATCCTGAGCCCGGCTTCTGGTTCCTCAATCCGCTGTCGTGGCAATTCCTCTTCAACATCGGCCTGGCGAGCATGCTGCATATCAGGCGCGGCGGCACCATTCCAGTCAATCGCTGGCTGGTCAGCGCGTCGGCGGCCTATGTCGCGGCGGCGTTGGTCTGGGTGCACAGCCCGCTTTGGGGGCACGTGTCGTGGCTGGACCTGCCGGTGGTGCTGACCGGCTTCGACAAGACATTCCTGTCGCTGCCGAGGCTGCTGCACATCCTGGCGGTGACCTATCTGATCGTGGCGTTTCCTGCTGTCTCGAACCTGTTCCGCACCGGCCGCGACCATCCGCTAGCCATATTGGGCAAACGATCGCTGCCGGTTTTCATCGCCGGCACGGTCATGGCCATGGCGGCGCAGGTGATGAAGCTGCTCAACCCGGGCGGGTTTGCCTTTGACAGCTTGCTGATCGCCGCCGGCATCGCCATGCAGTTCGTGCTCGCCTATTATCTCGAATGGCTGTCGGGTATTGGGCGGTCCGGCATGAGCAAGCCGGTCCGCAGCGAGGTGCCGCCTGTCCACTCGTCCTTCGGTGTGGGTGCGATGGCGACTACCAACCGGTAGACGTTCGGGCTCAGGCTGTTTTGGGCGGCGGCCCGGAAGAGGCCCTGACGACAAGCTCGACGCCGAGCGTCTCGCGCCGCACCGTGCCGTCGAAATCGAGGATCGTTCGCGCCGCCCGGCGGCCGATCTCGGCAATCGGCTGGGCGATCGTGGTGAGCGCAGGTTCGCAAAGGGCGGCGTCAGGCACGCCGTCGAAGCCGACGACGGAGACGTCGCCGGGAACCGCAATGCCACGCGCCGCCAACCAATCGATCGCGACCATGGCTATCCGGTCCGACATCGCCAGGATGGCGGTCGGCGGCGCTGCCGAGGCGAAGATCGTTTCGAGGCCGGCCCGTGTGCTGGCTTCGTCGTTTTCGGTCTCGTATACCGGTATCCCGGCGGTATCGACCCCGAACCGGGAAAACGCCTCGAAATAGCCGATGAGGCGATCGCGCGTGCCGGTGTAGAGGGCCGTCCGGACCTTCTCCGGCGAGACAAGGCCGGTGCTGCCGTCGGCGAAAGGCAGCGACAGAATGGCGAAGCGTCGATGGCCAAGCTCGGCTAGATGGTGCGCCGCCAGGCGGGCGCCGGCGACATTGTCGACGCCGATTGCCGAAACAGTGTCGTCGTCGAAGCCGAGCTCAAGCGCAACAAAGGGGAGTTTGCGTTCGCGCGTCAGTTCGACCAAGCGTGAGCCGCCCTCGATGCAGAACAGGATGAAGCCGTCGACCAGCGCGCTCTGGATGTTCCAGGCAAGCTTCTCCTGATTGCCGGCCGATACCAGCGCGATGCCGGCGCCGGTGGCGTCACATGCCTCGGAAATCCCGGCCATCATCGCGCGGGCAAAGGGATCGTCGAAGAAATAGGACAGCGGCTCGGTCGTGGCGACGCCGATCGCGTTGACCTTTCCGGCACGCAGCAGCCGGCCCTTCGGATCGGGACCTGCATAGCCCATCGCCTCGGCCGCCGCCTTGACGCGCTCGCGGACTTCCTCGCGTACGATCTCGGGACGGCTGAACACGTTGGAGGCAGTGCCGTGCGAAACCCCCGCGGCCTTGGCGATATCAGCCAGCCGGATGGGTCGTGTATTGCTTTCGGTGGATGACGCCATTTTCTGCCTCCGGACTCCCTATCCAATATCTAGCACCTTTGTTGGATCGATTCAAATTTGCTTGACATTGTTGCGTTTGGGTGTATTTTTGAATCGATCCAAGTTTGCCGCCAACTGTCGTTCGGATCGAAGGAGAGAGCCATGCACCCCGTCAATTATCTGTTCGAAGACATCTATCGCAATGACTGGAGCATTACCTCCAACGCGGTGACCCGGAAACGTCGCGGCAGTGCCGGCCCGTGGATCCGCGATCTTCGTTTTCTCGTGGAGCGCAAGCGGAGCTGATCGGCACGGGATTTTCGGGCCTGTCGATTGGATCGATTCAAGTTTGAAAAAAGGAAATTAAGCCATGCATCCGATCAATCATTTGTTCGAAGACATCTATCGCAACTATTGGGGCATCTCGCCGGCCATCGATAGGCCGGAGCGGCGCCGCCTGACCAAGCCGGCGGCGCGCAATCGCGACCTGCCGGTCCGGCCCGAACGCCGGCAAGATTGGCCATCGTCTGACTGACCGTGGTTTGGCTGAACCCGCCCGTTTTGCCAGCAAGCGCCGCACTTTGAGGTGGGGAGGGCTAGGGTCGGACTCCCCGATTGGTGCGGGGAACGCCGCCTCAGGAGCGCGGGCGCGCCAGCGCCGAGGCTGCAACCGCCAGCCAACCGGCGATGAGCAGGGTGCCGCCGATCGGCGCCGACATCGGGAAAAGCCGCGAGCCGAGGAAGTCCCGGGCGAGGAGATCGCCGCAGAATAACACAAGCCCGACGAGAAGAATAAGACTTGCGCTTCGCAGGATCCGGTTTGCGCCGACGAGGCCGACGGCAAGAAAGACCGGCGCATGCATGAGCAGGAAGGACGCGACCGTACCGACGAAAGCGCCGCCCAGATGTGCCGCCGCCGCGGAGAGCGTCACGCCGGCCGCGCCGCACAGGCCGCCGGTGAAAACGAGGATGCGGCCGCTGCCGCTTGCTGGTTGCTCGGCCGTGCTCATGTCTCTGGTCTCCGTGAAGCAGTGATAGCCCGCAAACGGTGTCAGGATTTGCCTGCCTGCACCAGCATGTCGCGTGCGCGGCGTGACTGGGCCAGCCAGTTATACGCCGCTCCGCCTGCCATCAGCACAGATGTGCCGAGAAATACTGCGCGCATGCCGAAATGACCGCCGACGAAGCCGCCGAGCAGCGGCCCGGCGACCTGTCCGACATACTGCGCCGAGATCGACAAGCCGAGCACATTCCCGCCGACGCCGTCCGGAACATTGTGGCGGATGACGCTGGTGATGCAGGGCAAGAGGCCGCCAAGCGCCAACCCCATCAGGAAACGCAGTCCAACGAGCTGCCAGCCCTGCGTGACGAAGGCCTGCGGGATCAGCAGCAGCGCCGAGACGGCAAGCGCCCCAATGATGACGTTCCAGTGACCGACGCGGTCCGCGAGCTTGCCGAGTCGCGAGGCCGACAGGATGGCGCCAAGTGCTGCCGCCGACATGACGACGCCGGAGGTCAGTGTTAGCAGGCTTTGGTCATCGATGAGCTGCTGGACGTAGACCGTGATGATCGGCTCGATCGACACGGTGGCGAAGCTCAACAGCGTGCCGGTCGCCAGCATGGCGACGACCGGGCGCTTGTCCGAGATTTGCGACCAACCGCGTTTCGGCTTCTCAGTCGATGCTGATTTGTCCACCACCGGGCGAGGGTTCTCCTCGATGAGTAAAGTCGTTGCCAGGAACGCCAGGAAAATGACGCCGCCGGCGAGCAGGAAGGTTGCGCGGATGCCGATCAAGGGCGGCAGCGCGCCGCCAAGCAGGGGGCCGACGAGGGCGCCTGCGGTGATGCCGGCCGACAGCACGCCAAGCGCCCAGCCTGACCGGTCCATCGGCGTCTGCATGGCGACGAGAATGGTCGAACCCGAGGAATAGCCGCCGGCGAAACCGATCAGCAGGCGCAGCAGCACCAATTGCCAGACCGTCTCCACCATACCGGTCAGCGACATGCAGACGGCCATGCCGAAACTGGCACGCACCAGCATCAGCTTGCGGCCGTAGCGGTCGCCCAGCCGTCCCCACAGCGGCGCCACCAGCGCGGCGGCGAAGAACGTCGCGCCATAGGCGATGCCGGACCACTGCACGATCGCCGCGTGCCCCTCGGCACCCAACTGCTCGACGTAAAGCGGCAGGAAGGGCAACAGCAGCGTCATCGCGACCAGCGTGCTGAACGAGCCGGCAAAGCACACGGCGAGATTGCGGCGCCAGTGGATGTTGTGGGCGCCTTGCGTGGCGGGGGTGGCGTCTTGCGGCATGTCCTGTCCTGTCCGGCAAGTCTGTCGGCGGCTTGCTTCAGATACCGTTTTGGGATACCAAGTTGGTATCCGTCATGGACGCAAGCTCGACGGCTGTCAATGCGGCGCTCTCAAAGGTGATCGCCAAACCCTGAACGCGATCAGATAGCCAGAATAAATAGCCAGAACGGAACACCATGTCGCAGATGCAGAATGTCGAAAAACAGCTTCGCGGAATGATCCTCGGCCTCGAGATCGGCCCGGGCGAGCGGCTGACGGAGCGCTGGATCGAAAGCCGCTTCGGGGCCTCGCGTACACCGGTCAGGGCAGCATTGCTGCGGCTCGAGACGGAAGGTCTGGTCTGCCGCGACGGGCGGGGCTGGACGGTGTCGCCGATCAACCTCACCGAGCTCGAGCAGATCGCCGTCTACCGCGACGCGGTCGAGGTCGCAGCGGTCAAGCTGACTTGTACCTTGGAGGACAGGAGCGCCGTCGACGTCATCGAGGCGATGCTGGACTCCTGCGACGCCGGCACCCCGCGCGAGGAATGGCATCGCGTCGGCATGGATTTTCACATCGAGCTGGCACGCCTGTCCGGCAACGAGTTCCTGCTTAGGGCGGTTCGCGATGCCATGACGCGCCTGTCACGCGCCCGTTGGCTGGAGGTGCGCGACGAGGCGGCACTCGGCCGTGCCTGGGCCGAACATCATGCCATTCTGGCAGCAGTGCGGGCCGGCGACGCAGACGAGGCGGCACACCGGCTTTCGGCCCATATCGTCGGCAGCCGCGACCGGCTGGTGACGTCGCTGCACAACGACCGGCGCGGCCTGCGTGCGAGGGGATTTGCCGTCGTCGCGGCCTGATCTCGCCGACACAGGCATGACGTCGTCGGCAATGCGCGGCCGTCAAGGACGGCGCTGAAATCAGCCCGGCAGACGGTCGAGGCTAACGCGAGTGCGGTGTGAAGGACGCTTCAATCCTTGGGACGGATTTGCTCAAGCCTTTGCGCGACGCTTTCAATGGCGGCGGAACTGCGTGAAATCGCATTCACGAGCCTGAGGGTGAAATAGGCGTAGACGGCGAGATAGATCGCCATCGGTAGCCAAGCGATTATGTAGCCGAGCAAGGCATTGGTGCCATCGTCCATATAAAATCCTCAGAAAATTGTTGCCTTAGGCAAGGGTGGGAAGCGGGCGGTCCAGCCGGCCCTGAGCCATCATCGACCATTGTGAGCATTTTCAATGTTGCGTTGAGCAGCCACAACTATGGAACGCAACAAGACCAGCATGATGACATACTTGTCCATTGCGCTCAGTTCGTGGAACTTCACCTTTGGTGACCTCGCCATCTTGTCGAGGAAAGCCGGAATTTTCTGCCGCTCTCGTGGCGATAGGGCACTATGAAGGTTCTCCGCATCTTCAGGGGTTAGATGTCGCTCCGGCTGGTGAGCGAGCTTATTCCGCAAATTGCCGACTGCGGTCAACGCGGGCTTGATCTCTCTGTCCAATCCGAGAGCGATGGCCAGCGCGCAGCGCTTTGCGAAGTCTAGGTTCATCGCCTTTAGCTCTCCCGGCTCCTTCATGCAAAGCGCGAGCAGCTTATCGAGCTCGAAGTCGAGGTACGCGACACCGCGGATAATTACGGTGAACGCGTCATTCCCGCTCATTGTCTCGTAGTATCGCTGTTCGGAAGCGAGATTAATTACTGCCATGCCCGTCCTCCCCAACGCCCGTCATGAGAGCTTCGCCTAGGAGCTGGCAAAGGGCAAGACAGCAACCGAAGCCTATATCGAAGCTGGCTACAAGGGCGACAGGACTGCTGCATCTCGGCTGTCAACAAATGTCAACACCGGCAAACGGGTCAAAGAGATCGTCGGCAGAGTATCCGAGAAAGCCGAGTGGACGGCCGCTGAAGCGCATTTCGGATGCCGCCGAGGCCGAAGACCGACGGGTGGCAGTCTCTGCCATTTCAGAGACCAACAAGATGCAGGGCAGCTACCCGCCGTCGCAGCATCGCCTTGCTGGGCCAAACGGCGGCCCAAATCCAGACCGTCGACCTCATGAGTAGCCGGTGCGCGAACGTGAAGCATACTTTCGCCCTCGCTTCGCGAGCGCCGATGGCGTAAGAGCGGCGATGGAAAACAACCGATTTGAAACACCTGTGACCGTCAAATCGGGCGCGGAGGGAACCACTCAGCTCTTGCGTACGGTCCGCGAGGCTTCCGACTACCTCCTCAACAACTGGCCCGGCAAGCGCAGTCCAAAGCATCGCGAAGCGCTGCAGGCCTGCCATGATGCGCTGGCCGGCGACAAACCGGCGATGAACGCAAGGCGCGCATTCATCGCCGCCGCGCGCGAGGTGAACGTGTTCGTCAGCGACAAGGCGCAGGCTTGAAGACGCCAGCCGCCTCGCGGGCCGGATGCGTTTTACTCTGCCGTCTCCGTTTCGGTCTCGGACGTGGTCTCGTCTTCCGGTTTCGAACGTTCCTTGGCTGCCACCTTGGCCGCCTGCTTTTCCGCCTTCTTGGCGGCTTTCTGCCGGTCGCGTTCCTTGCGTTCCTGGCCGTAATTCGGTGCTCGCGCCATATCTCTTCCTTTCGCAATTCCAAGGTTCTTAGCCCTGCCTAGGAGCATTGGGCTCCAAACACAACACCGCAAAGAGCGATCGGCTCCATACACAGCCGGCAGGCTAGCTGAACACGGTTCTGTGGCTTGCAAGATAGCTGGCACAATGGTGTAGGAGGGGCCGGGGGCAAATCACAAGCCGACTTTTTATCAAGTGACCGATGGCCACCCTTCAAAGAAACGCACAGAAGCTATTCTACTATGCGCGCAATGCCGTACGCGATATTGCACCGCAGGCGATGTTCCGCCGCAGGCTCGCCTGGCTGCTCGATCAGGCCAGGCTTTCGGATGGATCGGTCCGCGCGCGCCTCAATTATTACAATAGGTTGCAGGACCCTTTCGCGCCGAGCGCCAGCGCCGTGCCGGTCAGCCGGCTGCCGAGAGGCCGGAGCATGTATTACTACGATCTGAAGGAATTTGCCCGCTACTTCGATCCCGATTTGCGCATTGACCTCGAATTCGGCGACGTCATCGAAGTGCCTGCGATGCCGTCGATCGTCAAGGATCGGCCGATCGCCGCCGACAACAGGAACGGGGTCCTGTTCAAGCTCAACAAGTTCGCCACTTCCACATGCCCGCCGACGATGTTGCCTTCGCGGACAAGCTTCCGGTTGCGGTGTGGCGCGGCGAGCTCAACAACCCGATAAGGACCTTGCTTCTGGAGGCCGCGCGCGATCTGCCCTTTTGCGATGTCGGCACGCCCAAACCGACGGCAGCGCCGGAATATCGCAAACCTTATCTGAGCATCGATCAGCAGCGGCGCTGTCGCTATATCATTTCGCTCGAAGGCAACGATGTGGCGACCAACCTAAAATGGATCATGAGTTCGAATTCGCTGTGCCTGATGCCGCCGCCGACATATGAGACATGGTTCGCCGAAAGCGAACTCGTGGCCGATGTTCACTATGTGCCGCTCGAACCTGATTTCACGGATCTTGCCGAGCGGGTGCAATATCTCGAACGTCATCCGACTGAGGCCGAGCGCATCGTTGCCGCCGCCAACGCCTATTGCCGCAAGTTCGCCGACGAACGGGCCGAGCAGGCGATCTGCTTGCTCGTGCTCTACAAGTACTTCATGCTCAGCGGCCAGATCGAGTCTGATCCCGAGGTCTGGCGTTTTATCTCAGGCTAACCCGCGGCGACCTTCGACCAGATCCGGACCGTTGTCAGATATCTTCCCGGTCAAGAACCAGATCGTCCGGACCAAACCGGTCCTTTGCCGTGAACTGCTGGTGCCAGTAGGGATACAGGACGGGCGGGCGGGTCACAGCGTCCAGGCGTGCGCGCTCATCGCTGGTCAGCACCAGGCTTGCAGCGGCGATATTGTCCTTGAACTGCGCTTCGGTCCGTCCACCGATCACCAGCGAGCTGACGGCCGGCCGGCCGAGCAGCCAGGCAAGCGCCACCTGCGCTGCCGAGACGCCATGGTTCTTGCCGATATAGGCAAGCACATCGACGATCCGCCACAGCCGGTCCTCATCACGGATCGGCGGTTCCGTCCAGCCGCTGAGCTGGCGGGAGGTGGCCTGGTCGCGGTGGTATTTGCCGGACAGCAGTCCACCGGCGAGCGGGCTCCACACCAACACCCCAAGCCCCTGGTCGACCGAGATCGGCAGCAGTTCATATTCGGCTTCGCGTGCTTCCAGCGTGTAGTGGATCTGCTGGGTGACGAAGCGCGGCTGGTGCTGGCGGTCGCTGATCCCCAGCGCCTTCATCACTTGCCAGCCGGAATAGTTGGAACAGCCGACATAGCGGACCTTACCCTGGCTGACGAGCGTGTCGAGCGCGGCGATGGTCTCCTCGAGCGGCGTCGTGCCGTCCCATTCGTGCAGGAAATAGATGTCGATGACGTCGGTCCTGAGGCGCTTCAGGCTCTTCTCGCACTCGCGGATCAGATGGTAGCGCGACAGGCCTTCGTCGTTGGGGCCCGTGCCGATCCGCATGCGCGCCTTGGAGGCGATCAGCACATCGCCCTTGCGTTTGCCGCCGAGCGCTTCGCCGATGATCTCTTCCGAAAGCCCGTTCGAATAGACATTGGCGGTGTCGATGAGATTGATGCCGGAATCGATGCAGAGGTCGATCATCCGGCGCGCCTCGTCGAGATCGGTCTTGCCGACCGCCGAAAATGCGCCGGCGCCGCCAAAGGTCATGGTGCCCATGGTCAGAGTCGAAACCTTCAGCCCGGAACGGCCGAGAGTGCGGTATTCCATGTCAGATCCTCGCAATTGCGTTGAGAAGGGCTGCTTCGAAGGCCGCCCGAGGGGAGCCTGGCATTTGTAGGACAATTCGAGCCGCTTGTCGTGCATACCACGGAGGCTGATCGATCACATCTCACGGATTTGCGCGACCGGCACACAGGCCGGCTGCAATAAAACCGTCATTGCCGGCCTGTATGCAAGTCGGCTCAAGGTGTTCGATCTTGGCCGGCAGGCCGGACGCCGACACGGGCGTGCACGCGGAGCAGCAGAAATGACCGAAGCAAAACAGAATTCTCCTGCCAAGGACTGGCTGGAGGCGGAGCTCGCCGACACGCTCGACGAAGACTACGAGCTGGAAATGTCGGAACCGGCTCTGTCGCTGGAGATCGCCAAGATCTCCAAGAAAGCGCATCCGCCCTCGATGGATCGCCAGCAATATTTTCGCGACCTGATCACGCTGCAATCCGAATTGATCAAGCTGCAGTCCTGGGTGGCATATCACAAGAAGAAGCTGGTGGTGGTTTTCGAGGGCCGCGATTCGGCCGGCAAGGGCGGCGTCATCAAGCGCATCACCCAGCGGCTCAATCCGCGCATCTGCCGCGTCGTAGCGCTTCCGGCGCCGACCGAACGCGAGAAGTCGCAATGGTATTTTCAGCGCTACGTCCCGCATCTGCCGGCAGGCGGCGAGATCGTGCTGTTCGACCGCTCCTGGTACAACCGCTCCGGCGTCGAAAGGGTGATGGGATTTGCCGAACCGGATCAGGTCGAGGAGTTTTTTCGCGACGTGCCGGAGTTCGAGCGCATGCTCGTCCGCTCCGGCATCACGCTGGTCAAATACTGGTTCTCCATCACCGACGAGGAGCAGCAGATGCGTTTCCAGATGCGCATCCATGATCCGATGAAGCAGTGGAAGCTGTCGCCGATGGACCTGCAGTCGCGCGTGCGCTGGGAGCAGTACACCAAGGCCAAGGAAGAGACGTTCGCCCGCACCAACATTCCCGAAGCCCCCTGGTTCATCGTCGAAGGCAACGACAAGAAGCGGGCGCGGCTGAACTGCATCGATCATCTCCTCAAGCAGATGCCTTATGAAGAAGTGCCGCACGAAGAGATCACGCTGCCCGACCGCGTCTTTAATCCCGAATACGAGCGCCAGGTGCTGCCGCGCGAGCTCTACGTGCCGGAGAAGTATTGAGGCAGGTTCCCTTCTCCCCGTCACTATACGGGGAGAAGGTGCCGGCAGGCGGATGAGGGGCGGCGCCGACCTCGGCAATTGAACCCGCCAAAATCACTGTGTGGATCACTTATTCTGACGTCATATTGCCTTCGGTGGCATTGTCCGGCAGCGTAATTTTCGATCGTTTGCGCCGCCCCTCATTGCCCTGCCGGGCATTTCTCCCCGTATAGTAACGGGGAAAAAGGGGCCTGCACCGAGGGTTTCGCCAATCACCAACGTTGCAGAAGCGCCGCTATGCGCGCTCGATGATGACGTGCGTGGCAAGCGGCGTGGCAACCTGTTTGGTGCACTGATAGCCGAGCCCGGGCATGTCGAGGCCGGCAAAAAGGTTCTCACCCTTGCCGAGCAGCAGCGGCGACACCGCCAGGTGCATCTCGTCAATCAGCTTTTCCAGCAGATATTGCCGGATGGTGGCGACGCCGCCGCCGACCCGAACATCCTTGCCGCCGGCCGTCGCCTTCGCATGTGCCAGCGCCGAGTGGATGCCGTCGGTGACGAAATAGAAAGTCGTGCCGCCTTCCATCACAATAGGGTCGCGTGGATGGTGGGTCAGCACGAAGACCGGTACGTGGTAAGGTGGATTGTCGCCCCACCAGCCTTTCCAGTTCTCGTCCGGCCATTCGCCGCGGATGGGGCCGAACATGTTGCGGCCCAGGATCCAGGCGCCGACATTTTCGAAGCTGCGCACGGTGAACGCCTCGTCGGTATCGATGGTGCCGCCCTCCTTGCCAACCATCTGACGAAATGTGCGGGTGCCGACCATCCATTTGTGCAGATCTTCTCCGCCGACACCGAGAGGATTGCTGAGATCCTGGTCAGGACCGGCGCCGAACCCGTCGAGCGACAGGGTGAAAGCGTTGACACGAAGTTTGGACATAAGAGCCTCCTCGATAACCAGTTGCGTTTTGCAATCAGCTAGTGGGTAACTTGACTGATTGCGAATTGCAAGCGGATTTTTCGACCATGGCAAGGCGAGAGCGAAAGGCGAGACGACTCTCGCTCCGTTTCACCGGCCGGAAACTGTTATCCTGTCCGTCGAAGCGGATCGCCGGCTATTGCTCGCCGCGAACCAATGTTCGGCTGAAGGGGGACGCTACCCCTTCAGCATCGCCGCCACTTCGGGCGCGAAATAGGTGAGAATACCGTCGCAGCCGGCGCGCTTGAAGGCGAGAAGCGATTCAAGCATCGCCTTGTCGCCGTCGATCCAGCCATTGGCGGCAGCCGCCTTGATCATCGAATATTCGCCCGACACCTGATAGGCGAAGGTCGGCATCCGGAATTCGTCCTTCAGCCTGCGGATGATGTCGAGATAGGGCAGGCCGGGCTTGACCATCAGCATGTCGGCGCCCTCGGCGAGGTCCTGTTCGGCTTCGCGCACGGCCTCGTCGGAATTGGCGTGGTCGAGATAGTAGGTCTTCTTGTCGCCCTTGAGCAGGCCGGCAGTACCGACCGCCTCGCGATAGGGTCCGTAGAAGGCGGAGGCGAATTTCGTTGCGTAGGACATGATCGCCACATCCTGAAAACCATTGGCGTCGAGCGCATCGCGGATGGCGCCGATGCGGCCGTCCATCATGTCGGACGGGGCAATGATATCGGCGCCGGCCGCAGCCTGGATGACGGCAGCCGCGGTGACCTGCTCCACGGTCTGGTCGTTGACGATGATGCCGTCACGCAAGATGCCGTCGTGGCCGTGCGAGGTGAAGGGATCGAGCGCCGCATCGGTGATGATGCCGATCTCGGGCACCGCGTGCTTGATGGCACGCGTAGTGCGGTTGATGACGTTTTCCGGATCGAGGATGTGCGAGCCGGTCTGGTCGCGCAGGCCGAGCTCGACATTGGGGAAGGTGGCGATCGCCGGAATGCCGAGTTTTGCCGCGCGCTCGGCCTCCTTGACGGCAAGATCGAGCGACAGGCGGAAGACGCCGGGCATGGCGGCAATCGGTTCGCGAATATCTTTCCCATCGACGATGAAGATCGGCCAGATCAGGTCGTCGACGCTCAGCCGGTTCTCCTGGACGAGGCGGCGCGACCAGTCGGCCTTGCGCATGCGGCGCAACCGGCGGCTGCCGGTGATCTCGTCGACGCTGCGCGCGCCGGCAGGCTTTGCTGGGGTGATTTTGTTCATCGCCAAAACTCCGGATCGGCGGCTTTTACCACGAGCTCCCGCCGCTGACCAATGCGGCACGATTGTGCCAGGCTGGCATTAACTGGCTATCGGTATACCAAATCCGGCCGACCGTTGCCGAACAGGATTGACCTTGGCATTGACGCACCCATGCGCGACGCTTTAGCACTTCAGTCCCGGCGGCGCGGGGGAGGGATTCTTAGGCGATGGATTTTGGCGGCGGCGACGAGATCCGCTTCGAACGATTGGGCAGGGCCGGCGTTGTCACGCTGACGCGGCCGCAAGCGCTCAATGCCGTCACCCATCGCATGGTCAAGGCGCTCGACAAGGCGCTGCGCGCCTGGGAGCGGGAAAACGGCGTCGACGTCGTCGTCGTGAAGGCCGAGGGCAGGGCGTTTTCGGCCGGCGGCGACATCCTCCACATCTACGAGGCCGGCCGGGCGGGAAAGCCGCCGGTCGATTTCTTCGCCGACGAATACCGGCTGAACGCCCGCATCGCGCGGTTCAAAAAACCCTATGTCGCCCTGATCGACGGCATCGTCATGGGCGGCGGCGTCGGCATCTCGTTCCACGGGTCGCATCGGGTGCTGACCGAAAACGCCCAGTTCGCCATGCCGGAAGTCGGCATCGGCTTTTTCCCGGATGTCGGCGCCAGTCACCTCCTGCCGAACCTTGGCGGCAGCTTCGGCATCTATCTGGCCCTGACCGGAAACCGCATCCGCTATGGCGACGCTTTGTGGTCGGGCCTGGCGACGCATACGATCAAGGCGCAGGACCAGGCCGGTTTTCTCGACCGGCTGGTTGCGACCGGCGACCCGGGATCGGCGCTGCGCGGCTTTTCCATCCCGGCCCGTCGCGAGACTGACAGTCGGCCGCTGGAAGCGATCGCCCGCCATTTCGCGCAAACGTCGCTGGGTGACGTCATCGGCAGCCTGGAGCGCGCCGCACCCGCCGATGCGTTCGCGGCGAAGACGCTGGCGACGATCCGCACCCGCTCGCCGACCAGTCTGCATGTCGCCTGGCGCGAGATCAACGCCGGGCTGACGCTATCGATGGACGAGTGCATGCGGATGGAATTCCGCATCCTCAACCGCATGCTTGCCGGCCATGATTTCTACGAAGGCATCCGCGCCGCGATCATCGACAAGGGCTCGACGCCGCAATGGCGGCCGGCAGGCATCGACGACGTCAGTGCTACCGATGTCGATGCCTATTTTTCTCCGCTCGGCGAACGGGAACTCGAATTGTGAGCGACGTCACGTCGAGACGCGTCGTGCTCCAGCCCTCGACGATCGAGGTCATCTTCGCCTGGTTCCAGCGCGTCATATCGGGCTACTGCCTGTTGTTCGGGATTTTGTACTGGATCCGGCTGATCGGCTTCTATCCCGGCTCGTTGTGGCGCTTCGACCTGATGCCGGTGCATTGGCAGGTGGCGGCGGTGACGCTCGCCGTCTTCTTCCCCTTCGCCGCCGCCGGTCTGTGGATGCTGGCCTCCTGGGGGCCGGTGATCTGGTTCATCTGCGCGGCGACCGAGATCGTCATGTATGCCGGCTTTCCCGAGCTCTTCGGCCACCGGCCGCTGATCCTCGCCTCGCATGCGGCGGTGGCGCTGCTCTACATCGTCTTTCGCGTGGTGATCTGGATGCAGAAGCGCCGGAGCCGGCAATAGAGCATCGGACCGATGCTCAACAAGAAAGCGCCGCATCCTGTCGTACCCGCAAAGGACGCTCTAACTTCTATCGGCTTCCGCCCGGATTCATTGGCTAAATCTTTAGGTTAATCATCCTTGTTCGGGTGACCCTTCGTTAAGCCTCTTTCGAAACCTATTACCGGTAAGCTCTTGTTAGCCCTAGCGTTTAAGTCGAATTTTATGAGTATTCGATAGTGTCGCGATCAAGGTGAAAAACAAAAAATCACCAGGCGACAAACGAGAGGCAAAGACAATGATCAATTCCCGTCCGGCGGCGAAGACCGCCAACGTATCCGATGACCGCCGCGAGGCAATCCGTTCGCTGTACATGGAATCGCTGCAGCTGGTGGAGCGGCTGCACCGCCGTCTGCTTGACGTGATCAAGGACGAATTCGACCGCAACGGCCGTTCCGACATCAACGCCATCCAGGCGCTGCTGCTCTTCAACATCGGCAATTCGGAGCTGACCGCCGGCGAACTGCGCTCGCGCGGCTATTATCTCGGCTCGAACGTCTCCTACAATCTGAAGAAGCTGGTCGATCTCGGCTTCATCAACCACCAGCGCTCGCGCATCGACCGTCGTTCGGTGCGGGTCTCGCTGACGCCGAAGGGCAGTGCGGTGGCGGAAGTCGTCGCCGGTCTCTACGAGCGCCATGTCGGCTCGATCGAGCAGGTCGGCGGCATCAACACGGAAGAATTCAAGCAGATGAACCGTGCCCTGCAGCGGCTGGACCGTTTCTGGAACGACACGATTGCGTATCGGATGTAGGCGCCGCATCGAGATAGGGAGCCGCGCCATAAAAGCGCGGTCGGGGAATCAAGGACCGGTGCCGAAAAGCACCGGTCTTTCTGTTTCGTGAGAACCAGCCGATCCGAATCACGGTCAGGGCCACGTTGCCGCCATATTCCCGGTGAAAGCGAGGATGCGGGTGATGTTGCGGCGAAAGCCGGCGTCTCCCTGAACGCGCGTCGCGCCCGGCGCGTTCTCATAATCGAAGGGGCCATGGTTGGCTAATTGTTAACAATGCCAACCCTAGAGTGCGGGCGGCATCGCCCGGTGAAATTGTTACAGGAATGTCTGGAGCGTACATGAGAACCAGTCGCCGTTTCTTCCTTTCCGGAGCCTCCGCGTTGGCCGCGACGATGCTTGCCGGTGGCGCCAGCGCGCAGGACGTGATCGCGGATATCCTGAAATCCTCGGGCCGCGGCAACTGGAACGACCAGTTCGACGCCCGCGCCAGCCAGGGCGGCAAGGTGGCCTCGACGCTGCCGATCGTCAGCCTGCAGACCGTTGCGTACACCGAGCAGGCGATAGCGCAGTATCAGAACATTGTCGCGCAGGGCGGCTGGGAGCCCGTCCCGGACACCAAGAAATTGCAGCTCGGCGTTGTCGACCCCGACGTGGTGCCATTGCGCAGGCGCTTGATGATTTCAGGCGACCTGGCGCAGAGCGCCGGCCTGTCAGAGGCCTTTGATTCCTATGTCGATGCGGCGGTCAAGCGCTTCCAGGCGCGCCATGGCCTGCCTTCCGACGGGACCCTGGGCCAATATACCTATGCGGCGATGAATGTTTCGGCGCAGGTCCGGCTTGGCCAGCTGCAGACCAATCTGCAGCGGCTGAACGAACGTGCCGGCACGCTGGGCAACCGTTATGTGTTGGTCGACATCCCGGGCGCCCAGATCGAGGCGGTCGAGAACGACCGCGTCGTGCTGCGCCACACCGCCGTTGTCGGCAAGATCGACCGCCAGACGCCGATCGTCGATTCCAAGATCAACGAGATCATCGTCAATCCCTACTGGAACGCGCCGGTATCGATCGTGCGCAAGGATATCATTCCGCTGATGCGGAAGGACCCCAACTACCTCAAGGACAGCAAGATCCGCCTGTTCGCACCGGATGGCAGCGAGGTCGATCCGCTGACCGTCGACTGGTCGACCGACGACGCGGAGAAATACCGCTTCCGTCAGGATCCGGGCGCCGGCAACGCGATGGCCTCGGTCAAGATCAATTTCCCGAGCCCGGACGGCGTCTACATGCACGACACGCCGCAGCAGAGCCTGTTCGGCAAGATGATGCGCTTCGATTCCTCGGGCTGCGTGCGCGTCCAGAACGTGCGCGACCTCGTCACCTGGATCCTGCGCGACACGCCGGGCTGGAACCGACAGTATTTCGAGTCGGCGATCAAGAGCGGCGAGAACATCCCGGTGCAGGTCACCAATCCGGTGCCGGTCTATTTCCTCTACATCTCGGCCTGGTCGACGGGGCCCGGCGTCGTGCAGTTCCGCGACGACATCTACGGGCTCGACGGAGCCAACGAGCTGCAGATCACCTCTGCCCTCTAAGCGACTGATCTTTTTGCTGAAAGGCCGCCGGTGAGGGCGGCCTTTTTGTATCCGGCTGGAGGGCGCGCTTCGCGCCGGGTCCGGAAAGCGCCGTTCGGTCGCCGGCTACCGCCGCCGCATCGCCGGCTCCGACGAGGCCGATGAAGCACGCGCTGAGGCCGGTGAAGCCGGACGGCTGGAGCTCGAAATGAGACTCGCCGGCATCGAGGCGGAGCGCGCGGCCGTGCTCGCCATGTTTCGCAGCCGTGAGATCAACGACCATACGAAGCAGGCGCTGCTGACCGAGATCACGCTCACCGAGGCCTTGCTGAACGGCCGGCAGGCAAGAAAATAGGTGGCTCTTTGGCCTGGCTGCCGCAATCCGACTAGCAAATTTCGCGCCGCAAACGTGGCGGGGCGAAAGCAACTGTGTTAATGGCGCGGCAGACCCCCCGGACGACAAGGATCTCAAGAATGGCAACAGCAGCGGCAGTGTCGAACAAATTCGAATCCTTTTTCGAAACCGCGCTTGCCGATGCCGACCCGGAGATTTTCGGCGCGATCCGCAACGAACTCGGCCGCCAGCGCCACGAGATCGAGCTGATCGCATCGGAAAACATTGTCTCCCGCGCCGTGCTGGAAGCGCAAGGGTCGATCATGACCAACAAATACGCCGAGGGCTATCCGGGCAAGCGCTACTATGGCGGCTGCCAGTTCGTCGACGTGGCCGAGGAACTAGCCATCGAGCGTGCGAAAAGGCTGTTCGGCTGTAACTTCGCCAACGTCCAGCCGAATTCCGGCAGCCAGATGAACCAGGCGGTGTTCCTGGCGCTGCTGCAGCCCGGCGACACTTTTATGGGGCTCGACCTCAATTCCGGTGGCCACCTGACGCACGGTTCGCCGGTCAACATGAGCGGCAAATGGTTCAAGGTCGTTTCCTACGGCGTGCGCAGGGACGATCATCTGCTCGACATGGATGCGATCGAGAAGACCGCGCACGAGACCAAGCCGAAGCTCATCCTGGCCGGCGGCACCGCCTATTCGCGCGTCTGGGACTGGAAGCGCTTTCGCGAGATCGCCGACTCGATCGGCGCCTATCTAATGGTCGACATGGCGCATATTGCCGGTCTGGTCGCCGGCGGCGTGCATCCGTCGCCGCTGCCCTACGCCCATGTGGTGACCACCACTACGCACAAGTCGCTGCGCGGCCCGCGTGGCGGCATGATCCTGTGCAACGACGAGGATATCGCCAAGAAGATGAATTCGGCCGTGTTTCCGGGCCTGCAGGGTGGCCCGCTGATGCATGTCATCGCCGCCAAGGCGGTGGCCTTCGGCGAAGCGCTGAAGCCAAGCTTTAAGCTCTACGCCGAGAGCGTTGCCGCCAATGCCAAGGCGCTTGCCTCCAGCCTGCAGGAAACCGGCCTCGACATCGTCTCCGGCGGCACCGACAACCATCTGATGCTCGTCGACCTCAGGCCCAAGAACGCCACCGGCAAACGCGCCGAGGCAGCGCTTGGCCGCGCCAACATCACCTGCAACAAGAACGGCATCCCTTTCGATCCCGAAAAGCCGTTCGTCACCTCGGGCGTGCGCCTCGGCACGCCGGCCGGCACCACGCGCGGTTTCGGCCAGGCCGAGTTCCGCGAGATCGGCAAGCTGATCGCCGAGGTGCTGGACGGGCTCAAGGCCGCGAATTCCGACGAGGGCAATGCAGCCGTCGAGGCAGCGGTGAAGGCGAAGGTGGCCGCGCTGACGAATCGTTTTCCGCTCTATCCCTATCTCGGTTGAGCTCACGCAAAGTGTCGTCCCTTATCAGCCGGACGAAGAGCACTGTTTCAGTGGGGACGGAGTCCGGACAGGAGCCTTGACGATGATGCAGATTTTCCGTGTCGCTGGCTTTGCCGCGCTTGGCGTGTTGGCGACACTGACCACCTTGCCGCTGTCTGCTTTGGCACAGTCTGCGCCCACCCCAGCCGCACCGAAGACCGAAACCTTCGGCAAGTGGTCCACCACTGTGGACGAGATCGATACCGGTGAGGATCTGCGCAAGACCTGTGTCGCCTCGACCGCCTTTCTCGACGCGAGTGGTGCCAGCGGCACCCTCACGCTCGCCATCTCGAATGGTGATGCACTGCCGCCCGATGGCTATCCAACCCTTGTCATCGCCATGAGGAACAAGGACTTACCGACTGGCGAGAACATTCCTGCGGTGTTCGGCGACAGCAACGGCAACATCAAGGCGACCGTCAATGCCCTTGCCGGCGGACGATGGATGATGAACAACAAGACCGAGATCAGCCTGGCGCTGCTGCGTGCCATGCGCCGCGCCAGCGCACTCGATGTGATCTTCGCCGACACACCGGTCGCGACGGTATCGATGGACGGCTTCACCAAGGCCTATCGCAGCCTCGGCGTGTCATGTGGATTCCCAACCGTCGACGTCGCGCCGTAATCGGCCGGTGTTGCCGTCTGGTATGATGCTGGCAATTTTCCTCGCGCCTCGCTATCTCTGAGGCGCGAGAGGCCGTTTCCTATACTTGCCATCCCAATGCTTTGCCATCGTTGCAAAAACCTCTAAGCCTTTCGCTCCACGAGAATCGCGAACACAAGGCTCTCCATGCGCTGTCCCTACTGCCAGTCCGAAGATACGCAGGTGAAGGATTCGCGCCCCGCCGAAGATGGCGCGGCGATCCGCAGGCGGCGCGTCTGCCCCGATTGCGGTGGCCGCTTCACCACCTTCGAGCGCGTGCAGTTGCGCGACCTCGTGGTGGTGAAGAAGTCCGGACGCAAGGTGCCGTTCGACCGCGACAAGCTGCTGCGTTCGGTCGAGATCGCCGTGCGCAAGCGCAATGTCGATCCCGAGCGCATCGACCGCGCGGTGACCGGCATCGTGCGCCAGCTTGAAAGCTCGGGCGAGACCGAAGTCGCCTCGGGCGAAGTCGGCCGCCTGGTGATGGAGGCGCTGAAGTCGCTCGACGACGTCGCCTATGTGCGCTTCGCCTCGGTCTATCGCAATTTCCGCGAGGCTAAGGATTTTCACGACGTGCTGGGTGAACTGAAGGGCGACGAGCTCAAGGACGAGGACGCTGGCTGAGCATGGCAAAGCCCAGTCAAGCCGAACAAGAGGTTCTTGATCGCCGCTTCATGGCGGCGGCACTCAGGCTGTCGCGGAAAAACGCCGGGCGGACCTCGACCAACCCTTCGGTCGGCACGCTGATCGTGCGCGACGACGGCACCGGGCCGGCGATCGTCGGCACCGGGGTCACCGCTGTCGGTGGC